>CALMID010000350.1 GCA_937863915.1 uncultured Pseudomonas sp. | reverse complement strand
TCCTCACCAACACCGGCAATGCCAATGCCGGCACCGGCCCGGACGGCCTGGCCAATGCCCGTCGGACCTGTGCGGCGCTGGCTCGGCTGACCGGTGTGAGCGAAACCGCGGTACTGCCGTTCTCCACCGGCGTGATCCTCGAACCGCTGCCGGTAGAGAAGATCGAAGGTGCGCTGCAGGCGGCGCTGGATGATCTTGCTGAAGGCAACTGGGCGCAGGCGGCCGAAGGCATCATGACCACCGATACCCTGCCGAAGGGTGCCAGCCGCCAGTTCCAGCATGATGGCGTGACCGTGACCGTGACCGGCATCAGCAAAGGCGCCGGCATGATCCGCCCGAACATGGCGACCATGCTGGGCTATATCGCCACGGATGCGAAGGTCTCCCGCGAGGTATTGCAGGCTCTGGTGAGCGACGCGGCGAACAAGTCGTTCAACCGCATCACCATCGATGGCGACACCTCGACCAACGACTGCTGCATGCTGATTGCCACCGGCCAGGCTGCCCTGCCGGAAATCACCAGCACCTCCGGCGAGCTGTTCAACAAGCTCAAGCAGGCCGTGTTCGAGGTGTTCATGGAAGTGGCCCAGGCCATTGTCCGTGACGGCGAAGGCGCGACCAAGTTCGTTACCGTAATCGTCAATGGCGGTGGTAACCACCAGGAATGCCTGGACGTTGGTTATGCCGTGGCCCACTCGCCGCTGATCAAGACCGCACTGTTTGCCTCCGATCCCAACTGGGGTCGTATCCTCGCCGCCGTCGGCTATGCCGGCGTGCCGCAACTGGACGTGAGCAAGATCGACGTGTTCCTCGGTGACCCGCTCCAGGGTGAAGTGTGTATCGCCAGCCAGGGCGGTCGCGCCGCCAGCTATACCGAGGAACAGGGCGCCGCGGTGATGGCCCGTGAGGAAATCACCATCCGCATCGAACTGGGCCGTGGTGACTGCAGCGAGACCATCTGGACCACCGACCTGTCCCACGAGTACGTGCGCATCAATGCCGAGTACCGCAGCTAAGCGTTTGCTGGCGGTCGGCTGATTGACACAGGGGGCGCTTCGGCGTCCCCTGTGCATTTCCCCAATGGCGTGCTGAGGAGTGCGGCAATGACTCTGCAACTGGTGATCGGCGACAAGAACCTGTCCTCCTGGTCGCTGCGGGCCTGGCTGGCACTGGAGCTGACCGGCGAGCCCTACGAGGAGCTGCGGGTGCGTCTGTACCAGGCCGATACCCGCGAGCAGATCCTGCGTCATTCGCCCACCGGCAAGGTGCCGCTGCTCAATACCGAGGAGGGGCCGGTCTGGGACTCGCTGGCAATCGCCGAATACCTGGCGGAAACCTACCCGGAGGCGCATCTGTGGCCGCGTGGCGAATACGCGCGGGCAGTCGCGCGCAGTGTCTGCGCCGAGATGCACAGCGGCTTTGCGGCCCTGCGCACTCACCTGCCGATGAACCTGCAGCGTGATCAGGCGCCGGATGAGCTGCCCGAGGCTGCCCGTGCGGATATCCAACGCGTCTGCGCTCTGTGGCAGGATTGCCGGGACCGCTTCGGCGCCGATGGCCCCTTTCTGTTTGGCCACGCCAGCATTGCCGATGCCTTTTATGCGCCGGTGGCCAGCCGCCTGCGCTGCTATCGCATCGCCCTGCCGGCGGTTGCCGAAGCTTATGTACAAACCATCTATCAATGGCCGCCGTTCCAGCGCTGGTTGCAGGCGGCCCGTGAGGAAGTTCAGGCGTGAAACGAGTGCATGTAGCGGCCGCGGTGATCCGCGGCCAGGATGGCCGTATTCTGCTGGCCAAGCGTCCGGATCATCTGCATCAGGGCGGCCTGTGGGAGTTTCCCGGTGGCAAGGTGGAAAGTGGTGAGAGCGTGCGCGCCGCGCTGGCCCGTGAGTTGAAAGAAGAGCTGGGGATCGAGCTGCAGAGTGCCCGCCCATTGATCAAGGTGCGCCACGATTACCCGGACAAGCAGGTGCTGCTGGATGTCTGGGAGGTTTCCTCGTTCAGCGGTGAGCCCCATGGTGCGGAAGGCCAGCCGCTGTCCTGGGCGGCGCCCCGCGAGCTGGGCAACTACCAGTTTCCGGCAGCCAATCTGCCGATAGTTTCAGCGGCGCGCCTGCCGGAACACTACCTGATTACCCCGGAGGCGCTGGAGCCGGCCGAGCTGCTACAGGGTGTGCGCGAGGCGCTGGCCCGTGGCATCCGCCTGATCCAGCTACGCGCGCCGAACATGTTCGATGCGCAGTACCGTGACCTGGCCGTGGACATTCAGGGGCTGTGTGCCGGCAAGGCGCAGCTGATGCTCAAGGGGCCGCTGGAGTGGCTGGGGGATTTCCCGGCGGCCGGCTGGCATATCACGGCCGAGCAGCTGCGCAAGTATGCCGACAAGGGGCGCCCGTTTCCGCGTGAACGCTGGCTGGCGGCGTCCTGCCACAGTGCCGAAGAGCTGGCCCTGGCCGAGCAGATGGGTGTGGATTTCGTCACCCTGTCGCCGCTGCAGGCGACCCAGACCCACCCCGAGGCCGAACCGCTGGGCTGGGAGCAGGCCGCGAAGTGGCTGGAAACCTGCAGCCGCCCGGTCTATCTGCTTGGCGGCGTCGGCCCCGAACATCTGGACCGCGCCTGGCAGATCGGTGCCCAGGGCGTGGCGGGAATCCGGGCGTTCTGGCCGTAAGGATCAAGGCAGGGAGTCAGGGATGAGCGAAAAGCAGATGGCGCTGCTGGATATGAGGCGCGATGGAGCAGGGCAAGTAAGTGCATGGCTGTTGTTTGCAGCAATCCTCATTGCTCTGCCTGAGTATCAGGCAGGGAATTGGCTGGTCGATGCGCTGAAGTCCTTCAGTCACTGGCTGGCTGGAGGTCTGCCGCAGATCGAGATGATTGCGCAGGGGCGAGCAAACCCAGAGCGATCCATGATTACCCTGTCGCTGCTGCTGGTGGCGTTACCCCTGCTAACGCTGTTCTATCTGATCCGGCTGGATGGGCATGAGCTTGCTCGGCGCTACCTGCAGCAGCGCCCTGTCAGGCACCTGATCCTGCTGCTAGCGGCGGTTGCATTCTTCGGTAGCGTGTTTGCGCTGGCGATGGGACATTCGTTGCAGATTGACTGGCATGCAGCGCCGATAGGTTTTTTTGAGAGCAAGATAAGAGCGTTGGTCGAGACCGATTTCGGACTCTCTATCGCTGTGGCGCTGCTGGTAGCTATGCCGCCGCAGTCGCCCTGAAAACGCTGGGTCTGGCTGTGCGGCGGCTCTTTACGCGGGTTTGAGTCCGCAACTCAGCTCTGCGGTTCCTTCTCGGCCTGCTGCCACAGCACCTCGTTGACTTGCGTGCGCTTGGCAATCAGGCGGCCGGCGACGAACAGCAGGTCGGACAGGCGGTTGACATAGGCCATGCCGACTTCGCGCACCGGCTCGACGGCATTCAGGTGCTGGCAGCGGCGCTCGGCGGTGCGGGCATGGCAGCGGCACACATGGGCCTGGGCCAGCAGGCGCGAGCCACCGGGCAGGATGAAGTTCTCCAGCGGGCCGACTTCCTCGTTCCAGCGGTCGATGACCTGTTCCAGTCGCTCCACTTCAGCGCTGTTCAGGGCCTGGTATTCGGGCATGGCCAGTTCGCCGCCGAGGTCGAACAGGCGGTGCTGGCAGGGGCTGAGCACCTCGATGATCTCCGTCAGTGCCGGGCAGTTCGGCTCTTCCAGGGCCAGCTCGGCCAGCAGCAGGCCCAGCTGGCTGTTGAGCGTGTCCAGTTCGCCCATGGCTTCGACGCGCGGGTGATCCTTGCTCACGCGGCGGCCGTCGGCCAGGCCGGTCTCGCCTTTGTCGCCAGTGCGGGTGTAAATCTTCGACAGTCGGTAACCCATTCAGGACTCCAGGTTTTGCGGGGGTTCCAGGGGCAGGCGCAGGGTGAAAGTGGTGCCCTTGCGCGGGCGTGACTGCACTTCCAGCTGCCCCTTGTGGTTGTTGGTGATGATGAAATACGACAGCGACAAACCGAGGCCCGTGCCTTCGCCGACCTCCTTGGTGGTGTAGAACGGCTCGAAAATGCGTTTGCGCACCGTCTCGCTCATGCCCACGCCATTATCGGTGATCTGGATTTCCAGCCAGGGCGCCTTGAGCCGGGTGCGCAGGGTAATGCGCCCCGGATCGTCCTGCTCGCTGCGCTGGCGGATGGCCTGGGCGGCATTCTTCAGCAGGTTGAGCAGCACCTGCTCGATCTCGTTGCCCACCACCGGGATGGGCGGCAGCTCGTTGTCGAAATCGCGGATGATCAGCAGGTTGCGGAAGTCGAGGTTGCCAGTCAGGTCGAAGTCGTTGCCGGCGATTTCCAGGGTCTGTTCGATCAGGCTGTTGATGTCGCAGGGCAACAGCTGACGGTTGCTGCGTCGGCTGAAATTGAGCATGTGGCTGACGATTTTCGCCGCGCGGCTGCCGGCCTGATGGATGCCGTCCAGCAGGGCGGGGATTTCCCGGGCGTCGAGGTACTGATTGATGGCCTCCAGCGACAGGTGCAGCGCCTCGGCCTGTTCGCGGTTGCGCGGCAGTTCGGTCGACAGGCGCCGGCGGATGTTCTGCACGTTGTGCAGGATGGCGCCCAGTGGATTGTTGATCTCATGGGCCATGCCGGCGGCGAGGCCGCCGACCGAGAGCATCTTTTCCGACTGCACCAGCAGCTCCTCCATGGCCAGGCGCCGGTTGATGTCGTCGATGCGGATCACCACGCCACGGCCGGCGCTGCCGGTCAGCGGGTAGAAGGTCAGGTCGTAGTGCTGCTGCTCGCCGTTCTGCTGCCAGCTGACGCGCTCGACCTTTTCCACCCGGTGCCGTTCGATGCAGCGGCGCAGCTGGTTCTGGTAAGGCTTGAGGGTGGGGAAGGCCAGCAGCAGCGGCTGGTTCAGCGCCTGATCCATGCGCGTGCCGGACAGGCGGCTGGCCTCCTGGTTCCACTGGGTGACGAACAGCTGCTCGTCGAGGGCGATCAGGGCCGAGGGCATCGAGTCGATGATGCTGTTGAGGTAGTTCTGGAAGCCGGTGAGCTTCTTCTCGATCTTGCCGCGGACCTGCACCTCCAGCTCCAGCTTGCGGTTGGAGCGGCGGGTTTCCTCGGCCAGTTCGCGGGCCTGTTCGGAGGCCAGCTGCGCGTCGTCACGGGCGCGCTTGAGCTGCTGCTCGCGGGCCTCGATGCGTTCGAGCATGGTGTTGAAGGCTTCGGCCAGGCTGCCGATTTCGTCCTGATTGCCCGGCTCGGCGCGCAGGGCGTAGTTCTCTTCCAGGGTCACCCGGCGCGACAGTTCTTCCAGGCGTCGCAGGGGGCGGGTGATCAGGCGGCGCGACTGGCTGGAGATGGCAAACCAGAGCAGGGCGCTGATCAGCAGGATGAGCAGGCTGGCGCTCAGGGTGCCGGTAAAGAACGCGCTGGGCAGCTCGCCGGAGGCGATCAGCAGCAGGTGTCCCGGTGCCTTGCCGGGCTGGGGCAGGCTGATCAGTTCCGTGGAGCGGTATTCGCGGGCCAGCCACGGTTTCAATTGGCTCATTTGCAGCGGGATATCGAGGCTTTCACCGAGCTGCAGCTGGGCCAGGGACACGCCATTGCTGTCGTACAGGGCTGCCGCCCGCAGCGGCTCGAAACCGCGCAGACGCTCCAGCAGGGCTTGGGCGGTAGCCGGCGAGGCCAGGGCTTCGCTGGTTATGGCCGGACTGGCGACCAGTTGGCCGATGCTGCGCATGGTCTGTGGCGCGACGTTTTCCTGAAAGATCCAGTAGGCGGCGCTGATGAAGGTCAGGTTGGCCATCAGCAGCAGAGTGCCGAGCAGAACCAGCAGGGCGGTGAGCAGCTTGCGGCCGACCGGCAGGTTGTCGAGGCGCTGGCGCAGGTTCATGGCGAATCGCCGCAGTCGGGGAAGGGCAGGGTAGCCCGTGCCTAGCGGCAGGGCAATCCGCGCTGCTGCAGGTGGTGCTGCAGGCGTTGCTGCAGCTGGTTCAGGGCGGGCAGTGTCAGCCCGTGTTGCTCGGCGCTGCGACAGGCATGGCTGAGCAGGTAGTCGATTTCCGTGCGGCGTCCCTGCTGTACGTCCTGGTACATGGAGGAGTAGTTGGCGGCGGTGGCGTTGATTACCTGCCAGACCGTCTCGTGCAGGCCGATGGCGGCCTCCGGTGCACAACGGGCCAGCAGCTGGCAAAGCTCATCACACAGCGTCTGCACTTCGCTCTCATGTGCGCGCAGCCCGCCGTTGCGGCAGTCGTGCAATACCGTCAGCGGGTTGATGGCGCAGTTCAGGGCCAGCTTGCGCCACAGACGGGCGTCGATATCGTCGACCCAGCTCGCCGGGATGCTGGCGCTGGCCAGTTCGCCGAACCAGTCCGGCGCAGGGCTGGCCGGCGAGGTGCCGAGCCAGGTATGGCCCTGACCGGCAAAGACCACCTGAAAGTCGTTTTCGCGGTAAGCCCCTTCGGTGCTGCTGGCACCGATGCACTGGCTCTGTGGCAGCAGATCGGCGACCGCCTGCTGGCTGCCCAGGCCGTTCTGCAGCAGGATCACCTGGCTGTCAGGCTGCAGGCGCGAAGCCACGCTGGCGATGGCGCTGGCGGCGTCATAGGCCTTGCAGGCCAGCAGCAGACGGCGGATCGGTACCGGGTCGCTGGCCAGGCCGGCGGGCAGGGCATGCCGCTGGACCTGCTCGCCTTGGCGCACCTGCAGGCCGCCGGCGCGCAGGTAGTCGGTGAGACGCTGCTCGTTGCGCAGGATCAGCTCAACACTGTGTCCGGCGCTGCTGAGCCGGGCGGCCCAGAGGCTGCCCAGGCTACCGGCTCCCAGCAGGTGCCAGCTCATGCGCCGCCGGTGAGGCGCTCGGCGGTGACACGGCCGCTGCTGTAGGCCTCGGGCAGGCGGCGGCGGGCGTGTTCGAGCAGGGTTTCCGGCTTGACCGGCAATGCCTTGGCATCCAGGCCGACCAGAGCAATGCCGGCCTTGAGGGTGATGAAGCCCTCGCTGGTCTTGAACGCTTTGAGATTGAGGCCTTCATGCAGGCGTTTGAAGCTGCTCGGGGAGCACTCCTGCAAGTCTTCGAGCATGGCGGCCACGGCGAAGTGCTGTTCGTCCAGGCTGGCCAGTACGTCCAGCGGGCGCATCAGTTGCTGCAGGCGATGGGCCACGCTGGTGCGCAGCTCGCTCAGGTAGGCCTCGCCGTGCTGCTGGCGCAGCAGCTGGGCGTCCTGCAGGCCGATCAGCAGGAAGCACAGGGCGCCGCCGCGGGAGTCGATCTGGCGCAGGCAGTCACCGAGTTTCTGCATCAGGTAGCGCTGGTTGCCCAGGCCGGTGATCGGGTCGACCAGGTTGCGTTGTTCGAGGCCGGCGATGTTCTGGGTGAGCAGGGTGTTCTGCTGGATCAGCTG
>CALMID010000349.1 GCA_937863915.1 uncultured Pseudomonas sp. | reverse complement strand
CCGTTGTTGCTGGTCTTGACCCAGATCTGCTGCAGGGCCAGGCGCTTCTCGTAGATCACCTTAAGTGCCTGGCTGTCCTCCAGCATGCGCTGGATACGGGCCTGATGGCTCTCGTCGAGCAGGCTGGTTTCGCGCGACAGCAGGCGCTTGGCGCGGCGGAAGTGGTGGCGCACGGAGGCGTCGGCCTTGGCCACTTCCTGCTTGACCAGCGGCGCGATGACCAGCTTGCGGTACTGCGCCATGATCTGGAAACGGTTGTTGAGGATGGCCATGGCGGTGTCCATGTCCAGGCTGCCCTTGCCTTCTACGCGGTGGGCAATCGGCGCCACGCGCTGCACCTTGGCCAGGCCGAGGGCGCTGAACAGCTGGATCCAGGCCCAGCCCATGTCGAACTCCCACTTCTTCACCGACAGCTTGGCGCTGTTGGGGTAGGTGTGGTGGTTGTTGTGCAGCTCCTCACCGCCGATCAGGATGCCCCAGGGCACCAGGTTGGTGGCGGCATCGCGGCACTCGAAGTTGCGGTAGCCGACGGCATGGCCCAGGCCGTTGATCACGCCGGCGGCCCACACCGGAATCCACATCATCTGGATCGCCCACACGGTCATGCCGAGCACGCCGAACAGGGCCAGGTCGATAATCGCCATCAGCACCACACCGCCCTCGGGGAAGCGCGAATAGACGTTGCGCTCGATCCAGTCTTCCGGGCAGTTCTTGCCGTAGATGCGCAGGGTGTCTTCGTTCTTGGCTTCGGCGCGGTACAGCTCGGCACCGGTCAGCAGCACGGTACGCAGGCCCTTGACCACCGGGCTGTGCGGGTCATCCACGGTTTCACACTTGGCGTGGTGCTTGCGGTGGATGGCCGTCCACTCCTTGGTGTTCTGCGCCGTGGTCAGCCACAGCCAGAAACGGAAGAAGTGTTTGAGTGCGGGGTGCAGCTCCAGCGCGCGGTGCGCCGAGTAGCGGTGCAGGTAGACGGTGACGCTGACGATAGTGATGTGCGTCAGCACCAGGGTGACCGCTACCAGCTGCCAGGCCGAAAGGTCGAGCAAACCGTTGTACCACATGCAGGAAAAACCTCGATAAGGGGAAACATCGTGAACAAGTGTGCACATTATCGCGGAGGCGGGCGCTAAAAGCAGCGCCCGGCTTAGACAAAAATGGTGATTTGTTGATCTGGCTTATGGTTTGCTGCCCTAATCGCCGCAGTTCGACACCTTGAGCCCGGGCCAAGCCCGCCTATGCTTAGATGGCAGTCGCAGTTCCGAGGCCCTATGAGCGCAACGTCCAGACAGTTCACCCGACCCTTGCTGATCTGGGGCAGTCTGCTGCTGGCCCTGCTGTTCAGCGTGCAGGTCCTGTTCGCCCTGCAGCGCCAGGATCGCGCCCTGCAACAACTACTGGACGAGCAGCTGGCGCGCGACCAGAGCATCCTCCAGGCGGCCCTGCTCAGCCGCCGCGCCCAGGTCGAGCGACTCAGCCAGCAACTGGCCGGCGATCCTTACCTGCAGCAGCTGCTGAGCCGTCATACCGGCAGCGACAGCGCCGCGCAAATGGAACTGCGCGGGCTGCTGCACAGCTATCTCAGGCCCACCCTAAAGACTCTAGAAAACCTCGCCTTCAACCAGCTTCTGGTGCACTTGCCTGGCAATGCAGCGGCCCTGCTGCGCGAAGAATCGAGCCAGCCCCATGGCGATCTCGGCGAGACGCGCGCCGCCCTGCTGGCCGAAGTCTTCAGCCAGCGCCAGGCACGCAGCGGCCTGCAGCAGAGCGATCAGGGTCTGCTGCTGTACAGCCTGGTTCCGGTACCGGACAGCGACCGCAGCCGGCCGCCACTGGCCGTGCTGGAAATGACCGGAGCGCCGCTACCGGCCATGGCGGTGGTCGAACTGGCGCTCGGCGCACCCGCTCTACTGCTGCAGCGCCAGCAGCATCCGGCGCTGCGCGGCAGCCACCCCTGGCAGCCGCTGGAGAGCCCCGCTGATCCCTGGCAGGAACGCCTGCGGCAGACCCGGCTGCCCGACCAGATTGCCCAGGCTCAGCGCCTGCACCTCGACCTGCCACGGGAGCAGACCAACCTGGTGCTGTTGCCTTTCGAACAAGCTGACACCGCGGGCCAGTCCGTACTCGCCATTGCCCACCCGATGCAGCAGTTGCTGGCCCAGCAGCAGCGCCAGCGCTATGAGCGCCTGACCTACTGGCTACTGGCCTGGCTGGGGGTGCAGATCCTGCTACTGGCGCTGCTGCGGATTCTCCAGCGTCGTCTCGACCGTCAGCAGCACGAGCTGCGCGAGGAACACCGGCAGAGCCAGGAAAGCCGGCGCCTGCTCGAACTGGTGCAGCAGGCTCAGTCGGCCTTTATCACCACACAGAACCACCACGCGCTGTTCGATCAGCTGCTGCAACAGATCCTCGACTACACCGACAGCCGCTTCGGCTTCTTCGGCGAGGTGCTCCACGATGACCAGGGCGCGCCCTACCTGCGCACCTTTGCCATCAGCAACATCGCCTGGGATGACGACTCGCGCGCCTTCTATGCCGCGCACGCGCCCAAGGGCATGGAATTCCGCAACCTCGACAGCCTGTTCGGCCAGGTCCTGCGCAGCGGCGAAGCCCTGCTCAGCAACAATCCGCCACAGCATCCGGCCAGCGGCGGCACGCCGCCCGGCCACCCGCCGCTGCAGGCCTTCCTCGGTTTGCCGGTGCGCGTCGACCAGCAGATGATCGGCATGCTCGGCCTGGCCAACCGCCAGGACGGCTACCAGCACGAGCAAATCGAGCAGCTGCAACCGCTGCTGGCCTGCCTCGGC
>CALMID010000348.1 GCA_937863915.1 uncultured Pseudomonas sp. | reverse complement strand
GGATGGTGGTAGCGATACCGCTCGCTTTGAATACTCTCCCCAGTTTGTCCAAAGTGGCATCGAGGTTGCGCCGCTGACTATGCCACTGGCCAGCGGGGTGTATCAGTTCCCCGGTCTGGCTCGGGGCACGTTTCACGGCTTGCCCGGTCTGCTCTCTGATTCTCTGCCAGACAAGTTTGGCAATGCATTGATCGACGCCTGGTTGGCGACACAGGGGCGCGAGCCCGGATCATTCAATGCCGTTGAGCGACTGTGTTACATGGGCAATCGCGGTATGGGTGCGCTGGAGTTTTTACCTGTGCATGGGCCGAAAACCAGTACCGCCCAAACCATCCATGTCGATGCGCTGGTCGCATTGGCCTCCGAGATACTGACCCACCGCGAAGAGCTGTCAGCATCACTCTCAGGCGACAAGAAAAAACAGCAGGCCCTGAAACAAATCTTGCAGGTTGGCACATCGGCGGGTGGTGCGCGTGCCAAGGCAGTTATTGCCTGGAATCCTGACACTAATGAGGTGCGCTCTGGACAAGTGAAAGCGGGCGATGGGTTTGGCTATTGGTTGCTCAAGTTTGATGGTGTGAGTGGTAACAAGGACAAGGAGCTGGAAGATCCGAAAGGGTATGGCTTGATTGAATACGCCTATTACAAGATGGCTATGGATGCCGGGCTGGAAATGACTGAATGCCACTTGCTGAAAGAAAATGGCCGGCAGCATTTTATGACCAGGCGTTTTGACCGGCTAGAAAATGGCGAAAAACTGCACATGCAGTCACTGTGTGCCATGGCACATTATGACTTCAATATGGCGGGCGCTTACAGTTATGAACAGGCCCTGCAAGTCATAAAAAAACTGGGGCTGGGTATGGATGCCATCGAGCAACAGTTTCGCCGCATGGTATTCAATATTGTCGCCAGGAATCAGGACGATCATGTCAAGAACATTGCCTTTCTGATGGACAAGCGTGGACGGTGGTCGCTGTCACCAGCCTTTGATGTCACATACAGCTACAACGCGACAGGATCATGGACGGCTCAACACCAGATGAGCATGAACGGCAAGCGCGACAATTTCCTGATGGAGGATTTTATTGCCTGTGAAAAAACTGCTGGTATGAAGCGCGGTAGAGCCAAGGCCATTGTGGCGGAAGTGCAGGGCGC
>CALMID010000347.1 GCA_937863915.1 uncultured Pseudomonas sp. | reverse complement strand
CACGTTCGCGCGAGGGGCGGTAGTCGATGCGCTCGACCAGACCGGCATCCTTGATCGCCCGCACGGTGTCCACCGGAATGGCGGTGATCGGGAAGTCGTCGGTCAGCTCCAGGCCCGGACGGGCGATTTCCAGCAGCTCGAGCAGGCGGTAGGAGCAGTTCTCGTCGAAGAAGTAGTAATCGAACTGGATCTGCTTGAGCTCCCAGACGTGCTCGACCATGCGCCCGGTTTCCTCGGGCGTCAGGTTCAGGCGGTATTCCCACAGGTCGCGGTTTTCCAGGCGGCTGTATTCGCTGAGCTTCTCGCGGTAGGGCAACAGGGCGAACAGGCCGGGGTAGCCGCCCATCAGGCCTTTCCAGGCATAGAGGATGCTGTTGTCGCTGCCTTCGATGAAGGCGCCGAAGTTCAGCGCGTAGCTGAGCAGGGCGGTGCCGTTCTGCTCGATGTCGGCCTGGTCGATGCGCAGCAGGGTGTGGCCGAACATCGACGAGGGACTATTGAGGTAAGCCGCTGGGAAAATCAGCACGCTGCTGTGCGGGGCGATGTCGCGATACCAGGTGGTGAATTCGCCGCAGGCCGGCTGCGGCAGATCATTCAGTTGCAGTTGGTCGCGCAGCCAGCGGGTGCGTGCCGGGAACACGCACTGAGGGTGTTTGTCGCCGAGGTCGGCGGGTCGATAGAGGGCTTTGAGCGTGGCACTCAGCTCGGCGGCCGGATCGTGCGGGCCGTCGGGCGAGAGAAAGAAATCGTCGTCATCCACATAGCTGCGCCAGCCGCCGAGCTTGCCGGTTTCGTAATGCCCGATGGCCAGCCAGTAAGGGTCATTGGCCAGCTGTTGCAGACGGGCGGGCGAGGGGCTGGCGGCCAGAGCGGGCAGGCTCAGGCACAGCGCCAGACTCAGGCCAAGAACAGGCCGGGAGGCGGAGCGTTTGCGCATGGGGAGGGATTCGATGGTGCAAGTGGTGCAGGAAAGGGGAGGCCCGTCCGAGCGGACGGGCCTCGGCGCATCAGGCTTCGCTGGCGTACTGGGCCAGGCGGGCATCCTGCTTCATCACGGCCAGGGTGGCGGCGTGAACTTCGGCGTCGGTGGCGCTGGCCGAGGTGAAGATGTCGCTGAAGTGCTGGTGGGTCACTTGGGCGAAGTGAGCGCGGTCTTCCGGCTTCACGCCCAGGGCCACGGCGTAGGTGGTCAGGGCTTCGCCTTCACCCTTGGCCATGTCTTCGGACAGCTCGTCCATGATCGAGCTCAGAACCAGCATCGGCTTGCCGCCATAGGTCAGGGTGCCGTTGGTGGAGCAGCCGTTGGTACCGGAGGTCATGCCGAAGGTGGCGTTGCCCGAGGTGCCGTTGGTGGTCGAGGCCACGAAGTGCGAGGCCATGCCACGCTGACCTTTGAACAGCATGTTGCCCCAGCCACAGCTCGGGCCACCCGGGGCTTCGGCAAAGGCGGCAGCGGAGGTGAGGGCGAGCAGGGAACCGATCAGAATCCGTTTCATGGGTAATCTCTCTTTTCTTGGTTTGAACGCAGACGTCATGCCTTGCGGTGCCTTCAGCATTTTCGTTCTGTCCGCGAGTGTCAAGCGCCGGCCTTTTGCCAGCGGCGCAGGCTCACAGGATTTGATGCAAATCAGTGCGCGCCTGCGGCGATGAGCCACACTGCAGGCAACTGTTGAAGGAGCCTTGCGATGACCGCTTTCGATCCGCGTACCACCCTCGAACAACTGGCCGCGGACTACCGGGGCCGCGCCGAAGCCATTCGCCGCGATCTGGGTCGCAGCCATTCCCAGGACTTTGCCGAGCAGGCCAGCGAACGGCAGAACGACGAGGTGCTGGAGGCCCTGCTGGCTGAGGCCGAGTTGGCGCTGCGTCAGGTTGAGCATGCCCGTGAGCGCTTGGCGGCCGGCCATTACGGCGAGTGCGCCCGTTGTGGAGAAGCCATTGAGGTCGCCCGCCTGGCAGCGCTGCCGATGGCCGAGTGCTGCCTGAAGTGCGCTGACTGATGCGCACGGGCAGATAGGCGCAGCCGCCGCGTCTGGTTTGTCCGGGCGCTGGCGGCCAGTCTGCCGTTCGCCTTGCCAGTGCGTCGGGGCCACCGCAGAATGCAGGCATCCCCGCGGCCCTGAGCCGCCCGCCTGCAAGGATTGACGATGGCCGCTACCGCCGTTGCCGCTCTCAAGCTTGAGCCTGAAGAGCTGACCCGCCCGTACTCCCCCGACCAGTTCAACTTCACCAGTACCGACGAGCTGGAGCCGTTTCGCGGCGTGCTCGGCCAGGAACGCGCCGTCGAGGCGCTGCAGTTCGGCGTGGCGATGCCGCGCGCGGGCTACAACGTTTACGTCATGGGCGAGCCGGGTACCGGGCGCTTCTCCTTCGTCAAACGCTACCTGCAGGCCGAGGCCAAGCGCCTGGCCACACCGACGGACTGGGTCTACGTCAATCACTTCGACGATCCGCGCGAGCCGCGTGCGCTGCAGTTGCCGCCCGGCGAAGGTGCGCAGCTGATTGCCGACATCAACCAGCTGATCGACAACCTGCTGAGTACCTTCCCGGCGGCCTTTGAGCACCCGACCTACCAGCAGAAGAAGAACGCCATCGACCGCGCCTTCAACCAGCGTTATGACAAGGCCCTCGACATCATCGAGAAGGCTTCGCTGGAGAAGGACGTGGCGCTGTATCGCGACAGTGCCAACATCGCCTTCACCCCGATGAAGGACGGCAAGGCGCTGGATGAGGCCGAGTTTGCCCAGTTGCCGGAGGCCGAGCGCGAGCGTTTCCATCGCGATATTTCCGCGCTGGAGGAACAGCTCAACGAAGAGCTGGCCAGCCTGCCGCAATGGAAGCGCGAGTCGAGCAACCAGCTTCGTCAGCTCAATGAAGAGACCATCACCCAGGCGCTGCTGCCATTGCTGGCGCCGCTCTCGGCCAGGTATGCGGAGAACGCCAGCGTGGTCGCCTACCTGCAGGCCATGCAGGTCAATCTGCTGAAGACCGTGGTCGACCAGATGGTCGAGGACAACCGCAGCGACGCCCAGCGCCGCCGTGCCCTGGAAGAGGATTACAGCCCCAGTCTGGTGGTGGGCCACCATGCTCAGGGCGGTGCTCCGGTGGTGTTCGAGTCGCACCCGACCTACGACAACCTGTTTGGCCGCATCGAATACAACACCGATCAGGGCGCTCTCTACACCAGCTACCGCCAGCTGCGTCCGGGGGCGCTGCACCGCGCCAATGGCGGCTACCTGATCGTCGAGGCCGACAAGCTGCTCAGCGAGCCCTTCGTCTGGGATGCGCTCAAGCGTGCCCTGCATTCGCGTCAGCTGAAGATGGAGTCGCCGCTGGGCGATTTCGGCCGCGTGGCCACCGTGACGCTCACCCCGCAGGTACTGCCACTGCAGCTCAAGGTGGTCATCGTCGGCTCGCGCGAGCTGTATTACACCCTGCAGGACCTCGATCCGGACTTCCAGGAAATGTTCCGCGTGCTGGTCGATTTCGACGAGGAAATCGCCCTCTCCGACGAGAGCCTGGAGCAGTTCGCCCAGTTGCTGAAAACCCGCACCAGCGAGGAAGGCATGGCCCCGCTCACTGGCGCGGCGGTAGCGCGTCTGGCCACCTACAGCGCCCGTCTGGCCGAACACCAGGGGCGCCTGTCGGCGCGGATCGGTGATCTGTTCACGCTGGTCAGCGAGGCGGATTTCATTCGTCACCTGGCCGGCGATGCGCTGACCGATGTCGGCCATATCGAGCGGGCGCTGAAGGCCAAGGCCGACCGCACCGGTCGGGTCTCGGCGCGCATCCTCGATGACATGCTGGCCGGCATCATCCTCATCGACACCCAGGGCGCGGCCGTCGGCAAGTGCAACGGCCTGACCGTGCTGGAGGTCGGCGACTCGGCCTTCGGCGTGCCGGCGCGCATCTCCGCGACGGTCTACCCGGGCGGCAGCGGTATCGTCGACATCGAGCGCGAGGTCAATCTCGGCCAGCCGATCCACTCCAAGGGCGTGATGATCCTCACCGGCTACCTGGGCAGCCGCTACGCCCAGGAGTTTCCCCTGGAGATTTCCGCGAGCATCGCGCTGGAGCAGTCGTACGGTTATGTCGATGGCGACAGCGCCTCGCTCGGTGAGGTCTGCACCCTGATCTCGGCGCTGTCGCGCACGCCACTCAAGCAGTGCTTTGCCATCACCGGGTCGATCAACCAGTTCGGCGAGGTGCAGGCGGTCGGCGGGGTCAACGAGAAGATCGAGGGCTTCTTCCGTCTCTGCGAGGCGCGAGGCCTGACCGGCGAGCAGGGCGTGATCATCCCGCGTGCCAACGTCACCAACCTGATGCTCGACGAGCGCGTGCTGCAGGCCGTGCGCGCTGGGCAGTTCCATGTCTACGCGGTCAGCCAGGTGGATGAGGCGCTGTCGCTGCTGGTCGGCACCGACGCCGGCACGCCGGACGAGCAGGGGGTGTTCCCCGAGGGTTCGGTGAATGCCCGGGTGGTTTCCCGTCTGCGCGAGATCGCCGAGCTGGGTATGGAGGAGGATGACAAGGGCAAGGACAAGGCGGACGCGTCCTGACCACTGGTCACCGGGCGCGGCTGGTCAGTCACTGAGCGAAGTGCTGGCGGCCGCGCCAAACCTGCCTGAGAGGCGCTTGCCCCCGTACTGTCCACAAAGATATCCACAGCTGGCGTGGATAAGCGCCAGGCTTCTACAGCGTCGTCGGCGGGTGTAGTCTCAAGGCAGACCCCTTGAGGATTGCCGCCATGGCGCGTGACCTCTGCCTGATTCGTCATTGTCTGGGAATCGTCACCCGCATCGAGTGCGAAGTGCGCCCGCTGGCCGACGGCCGCGGCCTGTGGACGCTGCTCTGCGCCGCCGGGATGAATGCCGCGCAGCCGTCGGCGATCAAGGCGCAAGGCCCGTTCCACGGGGCTTTGCAGGCCGAAGGGGTGCTCGCGGCGATTGCCACCAACCTGGTCGATCAGGGTTACCGGGAGTGCCCCGGTCCCGCCATCTGGCGCCTGCATCTGCAGGCCGAATTGCGCCGGCAGCAGGCCGAACATGGCCGTCACCTGGGCGACTGTCAGTTCCGCCCAGAGACCTGACGGTCAGCTTTGCTGCTGTTTTGACCAGGGCGCTGCAGGCCGCAGCCGAGGGGCGTCAGGGCATTTGCTGCAGAGCCTCTCCACAGAGTTATCCACAATTGCCGGGGATAAGCGCGGACGCCTCTGGCAGGCTTGTCTGAGCCTTTCCCGCGGGTATACTCGCGCCAGTTTTGGCTCATCGGGGGACCCCATGGAACGCTTTATCGAAAACGCCATGTACGCATCGCGCTGGTTGCTGGCACCCATCTACTTCGGCCTGTCGCTGGCCTTGCTGGCGCTGGCCCTGAAGTTCTTCCAGGAGATTTTCCATATCCTCCCGGCAGTGTTCAGCATGGCCGAGGCCGACCTGATTCTGGTGCTGCTGTCGCTGATCGACATGGCGCTGGTGGGCGGTCTGCTGGTGATGGTGATGATCTCCGGCTACGAGAACTTCGTGTCACAGCTGGATATCGAAGAGGGCAAGGAGAAGCTCAGCTGGCTGGGCAAGATGGATTCCGGCTCGCTGAAAATGAAAGTGGCCGCCTCGATCGTGGCGATTTCCTCGATCCACCTGCTCAAGGTGTTCATGGATGCCAAGAACATCGATCCCGAGTACCTGAAGTGGTACGTGATCATTCACATGACCTTTGTGCTGTCGGCCTTTGCCATGGGCTATCTGGACAAGCTGACCAAGCACGATCACTGATCGGTTCTGGCACCACTCACCGCCCGGCCTTCGCAAGATCGCCGGGCGGTTTTGTTTGGGGCTGCTGGAATCTTTATCTGTACAGATTGGCTAGCTTGTACAATAGTTGTACATGAATATTTCTTGTACAGGTGTGTGCCATGAAGCTCGTCGAATTGCGTGAACTGGCCTTGAACAGTGAGATTGCCGAGCTGGCGCTGATCTCCCTGGAAGGTGGCACCTATGTGCTGGAGGCCAAGGTCGGTGGCCGCCAGCGGCCGGTCAAGGATGATCAGGGACGGGTGTTGCACCTGCGTTCGGTGGAGCATGCCCGTGACCTGCTCAAGGAGATGCCGACTGTGCCTTTCTATCTGGTGCATGCCGAAGTGCACGATCAGATGTGCGGCATGCCGCCGGCGGCCAGTGAGCCGCTGCGGGTGGCCATTTCGCTGAATTCGGCCTGGTAGCGCCGTGTCAGGCAACGATATACCGGGCTCTGCCGTGCGACGCCTGGCGCTGGTTCTGGGCGACCAGCTGAGTTTCGATCTGCCTTCACTGCAGGTGCTCGATCCGACCACGGATGCCGTGCTGCTGGCCGAGGTGGCGGCCGAAACCGACTATGTCCCTCACCATCCGCAGAAGATCGCGCTGATCTTCAGTGCCATGCGTCACTTTGCCGAGACCCTGCGCCAGCGCGGCTTTTGCGTGCACTACGTGTCGCTGGAAGACCCGGACAACAGTGGCTCTCTGCCGGGCGAGCTGCAGCGTTGGTCTGAGCGGCTGGCGGCGCGTGAGGTGCATGTCACCGAATGCGGTGAATGGCGCCTGGAGCAGGCGCTGAAGTCCAGCGGTTTGCCGATTCACTGGCATGTCGATACGCGCTTTCTCTGTAGTCGTGACGAGTTTGCCGCCTGGGCGGCGGGCAAGCGTCAGCTGCGCATGGAGTTCTTCTACCGGCAGATGCGTCAGCGCAGCGGGCTGCTGATGAATGGCGATGGCACGCCGGTGGGCGGCGCGTGGAACTTCGATGCCGAAAACCGTCAGACGCTGCCTGCTGGTGTCAGCGCCCCGTCGCCGCGAAGCTTTGCCCACGATGCGATTACTCAGGAGGTGCTGGCGCTGGTCGGTCGGCGCTTCGCTCATCATTACGGCAGCCTGGAGGCGTTCGACTATCCGGTGACGCATGCCGAGGCGGAGGCGCTCTGGCAGCACTTTGTCGAGCGGGCGCTGCCGGCCTTTGGTGATTATCAGGATGCCATGGCCACCGGGCAGCCCTTTCTCTTTCATGCACGCATCAGCGCGGCGCTGAATATCGGCCTGCTCGATCTGCGCCGGCTCTGTGCGGACGTGGAGGCGGCTTATTGGGCCGGGCGCGTGCCGCTGAATGCCGCCGAGGGGTTCATTCGTCAGCTGATCGGCTGGCGCGAGTATGTGCGCGGTATCTACTGGCTGCACATGCCGGAGTACGCCGCGCGCAATGCCTTCGGCAATACCCGTGCGCTGCCTGAGTTCTATTGGACCGGGCAGACGCGGATGAAGTGCATGAGCCAGGCCATCGGCCAGACGCTGGAGTACGCCTATGCCCATCACATCCAGCGCCTGATGGTGACCGGTAACTTCGCCCTGCTGGCCGGCATCGCGCCGCAACAGGTGTGCGACTGGTACCTGGCGGTGTACCTCGATGCCTTCGACTGGGTCGAGTTGCCCAACACCCTGGGCATGGTGATGCATGCCGATGGCGGTTATCTCGGTTCCAAGCCCTACTGTGCCAGTGGCCAGTACATCAAGCGGATGTCGGACTACTGCCGCAGTTGCGCCTACAAGGTGACGGAAAGCACCGGCGAGCAGGCTTGCCCGTTCAATGCCCTGTACTGGCATTTTCTAATGCGTCACCGCGACCGCCTGGGTGGCAACCATCGCCTGGCCATGGTTTACAAGAATCTCGATCGCCAGCCCGAGGCCAAGCAGCAGGCACTCTGGGAACGTGGCGAAGCACTGCTGGCTCGGCTGGATGCCGGGGAAGCCCTGTGATAAAAAAGGCCGACCTGCCGAGCAAGACCTGTGTGGTGTGCGGACTGCCCTTTACCTGGCGGCGCAAGTGGGCGCGCTGCTGGGAGGAGGTGCGCTACTGCTCGGAGCGCTGCCGGCGTCAGCGCTGAGGGACTGTGTTAGTCTTGCCGGCCTTTTTTGTCCTTCCCAGGGAGCCGGCCATGTCCGAACTGAATCTTTCCACCGAGCTTTCCACCGACGAGGGTCGCGTCAGCTATGGCATCGGCCGCCAGCTGGGCGACCAACTGCGTGATAACCCGCCGCCGGGCGCCAGTCTGGAAGCCATCGTGGCCGGCCTGCGCGATGCGTTTAACAATCAGCCAAGCCAGGTTTCCTCCGAGCAACTGAACGCCAGCTTCCGCGTGATCCGCGAAATCATGCAGGCCGAAGCTGCTGCCAAAGCCGAAGCGGCTGCCGGTGCCGGTCGCGAGTACCTGGCCGAGAACGCCAAGCGTGACGGCGTGACCGTGCTCGCCTCGGGTCTGCAGTACGAAGTGCTGGTAGCCGGCGAGGGCGCCAAGCCGTCGGCCGACGACCAGGTGCGCACTCACTACCATGGCACTCTGATCGACGGCACCGTGTTCGACAGCTCCTACGAGCGCGGCCAGCCGGCCGAGTTCCCGGTTGGCGGCGTGATCCCGGGCTGGGTCGAGGCCCTGCAGCTGATGGGGACCGGCAGCAAGTGGCGCCTGCACGTGCCGAGCGAGCTGGCCTATGGCGCTCAGGCCGTTGGCAGCATTCCGCCGCACAGCGTGCTGGTGTTCGATGTCGAGCTGCTCGATATCCTGTAAGTCGCGGGTGTTGTGCACGACGGGGCGCCAAGGCGCCCCGTTGTCGTTTCAGCCTTCCAGCGTCGGACGCAGGGCGCGGGCGTAGCAGTACAGAAACAGGTTGCGCACCAGTTCCTTGAGCAGGCCCGGTTCGGTGCAACTGAGGTCAGTCACGTCCAGTTCACCCTGCTCGCGCAGCTCCTCCAGTGCCTCTTCGTGGAGCATGGCGCAGACCTCGCCGGTGTCGCTGTTGAGGATGCGCAGATAGGGGTGGGGACGATCCAGCCAGGCATCGATCAGATAGGTCATGTCTCATCTCCTTGATTGGGCCTGGGCGAGAATAATTCCTATTCAAATAATAGCAAGTCGCAATTGGACTTTTCTTTGCGCCAAGAAAAAGCCCATCGCGTGGATGGGCTCTTCATGGTTGGCTGGCTCTAGTGCGTACGGGCGACGGCGAAGCGGGTCAGTTCGATCAGCGCGTCGCGGAACTCGTTGTCCGGCAAGGCCTGCAGGCTGTCGATGGCACGCTCGGCGTAGTCGCGGGCCAGGCGGGCGGTGTAGTCCAGCGCGCCGGCGGCTTCCACCGCGGCGCGAATGCCTTCCAGATCCTGGCTGCCGCCTTGCTGGATGGCCTTGCGGACCAGTGCGGCCTGCTCGGCGGTACCGTCGCGCATGGTGACGATCAGTGGCAGGGTCGGCTTGCCTTCGGCCAGGTCGTCGCCAACGTTCTTGCCGAGGGTGGTTGCATCGCCACGGTAGTCGAGCAGGTCGTCGACCAGCTGGAATGCAATGCCCAGGTGGTCGCCAAAGGTCTGTAGCGCGGCTTTCTGCTCGGCGCTGGCCTCACACAGGGCGGCGGCGCTGTGGGTCGAGGCCTCGAAGAGCATCGCGGTCTTGCCGCGGATGACTTCCATGTAGGTCTCTTCGGTGGTGCTGGCGTCGCGTACCTTGGACAGCTGCAGGACTTCGCCTTCGGCAATCACCCGGGTGGCCTGGGAGAGAATCTGCATGACCGGCATGGAGCCAAGCTCGACCATCATCTCGAAGGCGCGGGAATAGAGGAAATCACCAACCAGCACGCTGGGCGCGTTGCCCCACTGGGCGTTTGCGGTAGCGCGACCGCGGCGCATGCCTGACATGTCGACCACGTCGTCATGCAGTAGGGTCGCGGTGTGCAGGAATTCGATGGTGGCTGACAGCAGGTTGAGGTCGTCGCCCTGCTTGCCCAGCGCGCGCCCGGCGAGCAGCACCAGCAGCGGGCGCAGGCGTTTGCCGCCAGCGGAGATGATGTAGTCGCCGATCTTTTCCACCAGAGGCACGCGGGATACCAGCTGTTTGCGGATGATGCCGTCAACGGCGGTAAAATCATCTGCCACTACGCGATAAAAGGCCTGGGGTTGCATCGACGCCGGGTACTCCGTTCAAGTTGCGCGGCATGCTAGGTGGCAGGGGGGGAGGTGTCAAGGTAAAGCCCGGTCAGGCTTGCGTTGCAGGCGGCTTTTCCGTAATATCGCGACCCCGAACTTCCCAGGGCAATCCCTGACTTACGCAATTGCCTCGGAGCCCTCCGGCCCCGGGCAGCCATGCCGGCCAATACCTCTTCTTATAAAGAGCCGGGTGAGCAGGCTTAACGGAGATACATCCATGTACGCAGTAATTGTTACCGGCGGCAAGCAATACAAAGTCGCTGAAGGCGAATTCCTCAAGATCGAAAAGCTGGATATCGCCACTGGCGAAGCCGTGACTTTCGATCGCGTTCTGCTGGTTGCCAGCGGTGACGACGTTAAAATCGGTGCTCCGGTTGTTGCTGGCGCCAAAGTGACTGCCGAAGTGATCGCTCAAGGCCGCCACGACAAAGTGACCATCATCAAGTTCCGCCGTCGTAAGCACCACATGAAGCGTCAGGGCCACCGTCAGTGGTACACCGAAGTTAAAATCACCGGCATCCAGGCCTAATTCTTTTTCAGGAGAATTGACTCATGGCACACAAAAAAGCTGGCGGTAGTACCCGCAACGGCCGCGACTCAGAAAGTAAACGCCTTGGCGTGAAGATGTATGGCAGCCAGGCTATCAAGGCCGGCAACATCATCGTTCGCCAGCGCGGCACCCAGTTCCACGCCGGTGTTGGCGTTGGCATGGGTAAAGACCACACCCTGTTCGCGAAAGTGGATGGTGTCGTCAAGTTCGAAGTAAAGGGTGCCTTCGGTCGCCGTTACGTGAGCGTTGTCGCAGCCTAATCGCGACCATGCTGGAAAAGCCCTGTCGCAAGACGGGGCTTTTTTGTTTGTGCGGCTGGGCGCGGATGGTCCGCGTCTGCCTGTATCCTATGATTCAGTTTTTTCAACCCGCCACGCTGCGGGAGGCGTCCAGATGAAATTCGTCGATGAAGTATCCATTCACGTCAAAGCCGGTGACGGCGGTAACGGCATGATGAGTTTCCGCCGTGAGAAGTTCATCGAGAAGGGCGGCCCCAATGGCGGTGATGGCGGTGACGGTGGCTCCATTTATATGGAAGCCAACGAGAACCTCAATACACTGGTGGACTATCGCTATACGCGTCGGTTCAGTGCGCCGAACGGTGAGAAGGGCGGTAGTACCGACTGTACGGGTGCCAAGGGCGAGGATCTGATCTTGCCGGTGCCGGTGGGTACCACGGTGATCGATGCGGCCACTCAGGAAGTCATCGGTGATCTGGTCAAGCCGGGACAGCGGCTGCTGGTGGCCCATGGTGGCTGGCATGGTCTGGGCAATGCCCGCTTCAAGTCCAGCACCAACCGTGCGCCACGCCAGACTACGCCGGGCAAGCCGGGCGAGGCGCGTGACCTCATACTGGAGCTGAAGGTGCTGGCTGACGTCGGTCTGCTCGGCTTGCCCAATGCCGGCAAAAGTACCTTTATCCGTGCCGTTTCGGCGGCCAAGCCAAAGGTGGCGGACTATCCGTTCACCACGCTGGTTCCCAACCTGGGCGTGGTCAGTGTCGGGCGCTACAAGAGCTTTGTCGTCGCCGATATCCCGGGTTTGATCGAGGGGGCGTCGGAAGGCGCGGGCTTGGGTATTCGCTTCCTCAAGCACCTGGCGCGTACGCGCCTGCTGTTGCACCTGGTCGACATGGCTCCGCTGGATCAGTCCGATCCGGCCGTGGCGGCCGAGACCATCATTCACGAGCTGAGCAAGTTCAGTCCGGCGCTGGCTGATCGTGATCGCTGGCTGGTGCTGAACAAGGCCGATCAGTTGCTCGATGACGAGCGTGAAGAGCGTTTGCAGGATGTGATCAAGCGCCTGAACTGGACTGGTCCGGTGTTTGTGATCTCCGCGCTGGAGCGTGAAGGCACCGAGGCGCTGAGTCAGGAAATCATGCGTTATCTCGATGAGCGTACCCTGCGCATGGCTGAAGAGCCCGAGTATGCCGAGGCGCTGGCCGAGCTGGATCAGCGCATCGAGGATGAGGCGCGTGCCCGTCTGCAGGCGCTGGATGATCGTCGTGCGCTGCGCCGCGCGGGTCTGCGCAGTGTTGATGATGTGGGTGATGACGATTGGGATGATGATTTCGAGGATGATGAAGATGGTCCGGAGATCATCTACGTCCGCGATTGATGGCTGAATACTGGCTGAGGTGCGGCGCGCCGGCGCCGCTTGTCTGAGCGCCGCACGGGCGGCGGCTAAGGTTGAAGAGCATGCGGGATAAGGTGACTGGCGCGCAGCGCTGGGTAGTGAAGATTGGCAGTGCGCTGCTGACTGCCGATGGTCGTGGGCTGGATCGCGGCGCCATGGCGGTGTGGGTCGAGCAGATGGTGGCGCTGCGCCGTGCCGGCGTCGAGCTGGTGCTGGTGTCTTCCGGTGCGGTGGCGGCGGGCATGAGTCGTCTCGGCTGGGCTGCCCGCCCGAGTGCGATTCATGAGTTGCAGGCCGCCGCTGCCGTGGGTCAGATGGGCCTGGTACAGGCCTGGGAGTCCAGTTTTGGCGAGCATGGTCTGCACACCGCGCAGGTTCTGCTGACTCACGAGGACCTCTCCGACCGCAAGCGCTACCTGAATGCCCGTACCACTCTGCGTACCCTGGTCGAACTTGGCGCCATCCCGGTGATCAACGAGAACGACACGGTCGCTACCGATGAGATCCGCTTCGGTGACAACGATACCCTGGCGGCGCTGGTGGCCAACCTGGTCGAGGCAGACCTGCTGGTGATCCTCACCGATCGCGACGGCATGTTCGATGCCGATCCGCGCAACAATCCCGATGCCCAGCTGATTTTCGAGGCGCGCGCCGATGACCCGGCGTTGGATGCCGTCGCTGGCGGTACTGGCGGTGCGCTCGGTCGTGGCGGCATGCAGACCAAGCTGCGTGCGGCGCGTCTGGCGGCGCGCTCCGGGGCTTACACCATGATTGTCGGTGGGCGCATCGAGCGAGTGCTGGATCGGCTCAAGGCGGGTGAGCGTCTGGGTACGTTGCTGTCGCCGGAGCGCGGTCTGCTGGCGGCGCGCAAGCAGTGGCTGGCCGGGCATCTGCAGATGCGCGGCACCCTGACCCTGGATGCGGGGGCGGTGAAGGCGCTGACCGTGGATGGCAAGAGTCTGCTGCCGGTCGGTGTGCGCGCGGTCGAGGGCAATTTCCGCCGTGGGGAGATGGTCGCCTGTGTGGGGCCGGACGGTCAGGAAGTGGCGCGCGGGTTGGCCAACTATGCGGCGGCCGAGGCGCAAAAGATTGTCGGTCTGCCGACCGATCGCATCGAGGCGGTGCTGGGCTATATCGATGAGCCGGAGCTGGTGCATCGCGACAATCTGGTGCTGGTCTAGCGCCTGACCTTCTGCATGGTGCGGCGGTATTCTCTGGCTGCGCCATTGCCTTCTCTGTCTGGCTGGGTGACTCTCTGTGCGGAATGGTTCTGCAAGGAGAAGCCTGTGTTCAGTGTTCGTTGCGCCGTGCTGGCGCTCAGTCTGTTGCCTGTGATGGCCTCTGCCGAATCGATTGGCGAGGTCTCGACCGTGTTCAAGTGGGTGGGGCCTAACGACAAGATCGTGGTCGAGGCGTTTGATGATCCCAAGGTCGAAGGCGTGACCTGTTATCTGTCGCGTGCCAAAACGGGTGGGGTCAAGGGTGGCTTTGGGCTGGCTGAGGATCGTGCCGAGGCGTCTATCGCCTGTCGCCAGGTCGGGCCGGTGCGTTTTGTCGGTCAGCTCAAGGATGGCGAGGAGGTGTTCAAGGAGCGCACTTCGCTGGTGTTCAAGACCATGCAGGTGGTGCGGTTCTTCGATCAGAAGCGCAATACCCTGGTCTATCTGGTCTACAGCGACCGGGTGATCGAGGGGAGTCCGCAAAATGCGGTGACTGCGATTCCGATTCTGCCCTGGGCGCGCTGAGAGCGTCCGAGGTTTTCCTGCAGGCACAAAAAAACCGGCTCAAGAGCCGGTTTTTTCTGCATCATCGCATCAGGCGGCGGTAGCCATTGCCTTGATGTGAGCGTTCAGGCGGCTCTTGTGACGAGCAGCCTTGTTCTTGTCGATGATGCCTTTGTCAGCCATGCGGTCGATAACCGGAACGGCCAGAGTGTAAGCGCTCTGAGCTTTTTCCAGGTCTTTAGCGTCGATCGCTTTGACAACGTTCTTGATGTAGGTGCGCACCATGGAGCGCAGGCTGGCGTTGTGGCTGCGACGCTTCTCAGCCTGTTTGGCGCGTTTTTTGGCGGAAGGTGAGTTGGCCACCGTCGAGCTCCTCAAAATCTTGGGAATAGCGAACAAATTAAGGTCGCGAATTATTCCCTTGCGGTTGGGTAGTGTCAAGCGAATTAGCAACGGCGTTTGCTGGCCTGACCAGCGGCTGCCCGGCTAAACTCGCCGTCTTTGCAAGCGGTGGCGCTGCCTGTGGGCAGATGAAAGGTCACCGCGGTGGCGCATTCTATCCGGTCAGGCCCAATGAATCTGCTGAAATCGCTGGCGGCTGTCAGCTCAATGACTCTTTTGTCGCGCGTGCTGGGCTTTGTGCGTGACACCATCGTGGCGCGTGCCTTCGGTGCCGGCATGGCGACCGACGCCTTTTTCGTGGCATTCAAGCTGCCTAACCTGCTGCGGCGGATTTTCGCCGAAGGTGCATTTTCCCAAGCCTTTGTGCCGATTCTGGCCGAATACAAGGCGCAGCAGGGCGAGGAGGCGACGCGTACCTTCATTGCTTATATAGCGGGCCTGCTGACCCTGGTGCTGGCACTGGTGACCCTGGTCGGCATTCTGGCTGCGCCGGCCATTATCTGGGCGACGGCGCCGGGTTTTTCTGCCGACCCTGAGAAGTTCGCCCTGACCACCGATCTGTTGCGGGTGACCTTTCCTTATATTTTGCTGATTTCCCTGGCTTCTCTGGCGGGGGCCATTCTCAATACCTGGAACCGCTTCTCGGTGCCGGCCTTCGTGCCGACGTTGCTGAATGTCAGCATGATCGGTTTTGCCCTGTTTCTGGTGCCGTACTTCGAGCCGCCGGTGATGGCGCTGGGCTGGGCGGTGCTGGTGGGGGGGCTGCTGCAGTTCGTTTTCCAGCTGCCCGCGCTGAAGAAGATCGGCATGCTGGTCCTGCCGCGCCTGAATCTGCGCGACAGCGGTGTGTGGCGGGTGATGAAACAGATGGGGCCGGCGATTCTCGGGGTGTCGGTCAGTCAGATCTCGCTCATCCTCAACACCATCTTTGCCTCCTTTCTGGTGGCTGGCTCGGTGTCCTGGATGTATTACGCCGATCGCCTGATGGAGTTGCCGGCCGGTGTGCTGGGCGTGGCACTGGGTACCATTCTGCTGCCATCGCTGGCGCGCACCCATGCTCTGGATGACCGCACCAGCTATTCGCAGCTGCTCGACTGGGGGCTGCGGCTCTGTCTGTTGTTGGCGCTGCCGGCCTCTCTGGCGCTGATCGTGCTGGCCAAGCCGCTGGTGGTGACCCTGTTCCAGTACGGCGCCTTCACCGCACTGGATGCCGACATGACCTGTCGGGCGCTGGTGGCCTACGCCGTCGGTCTGGTCGGGATCATTCTGGTCAAGGTGCTGGCGCCTGGCTTCTATGCCCGGCAGAACATCAAGACGCCGGTGCGTATCGCCATTTTCAGTCTGGCGGCGACACAGCTGATGAATCTGCTGTTTCTCTTCGTGATTCCGCTGGCTCATGCCGGCCTGGCGCTGTCGATCAGCCTGGCGGCCTGCCTGAATGCCGGGCTGTTGTTCTGGCAGCTGCGGCGCCAGCGGCTGTATCAGGCGCAGGCAGGCTGGCCCGTATTCTTTTTCAAGCTGCTGCTGGCGCTGGCGGTGATGGTTGGCGTGCTGTTGTTGGGCATGCGCTATGTACCGGCCTGGGAGCTGGGTGGCATGCCGCAGCGCATGCTCTGGCTGGGCGTTCTGGTGGTTGCCGGTGCTGGTAGTTATTTCGCCGTACTGTTCGCCCTGGGTTTTCGTCCCCGCGACTTTGCCCGGCGCGCGGTATCGTGATGGTCGCGCGCCTGTTGTCGGTGCGTGGCTGTGGGTATAATCGACCACTTTTTAAGCAAGTAGCCTGATATGCAGCTGGTCAGAGGTTTGCACAATCTGAAGCCCGCACTCCGCGGCTGTGTCGCCACCATCGGTAATTTCGATGGGGTGCACCGTGGGCATCAGGCTATTTTGCAGCGTCTGCGCGAGCGCGCTGCCGAGCTGCAACTGCCCAGTTGCGTGGTGATTTTCGAGCCGCAGCCGCGCGAATTCTTTGCTCCTGACAATGCGCCGGTGCGCCTTTCGCGGCTGCGCGACAAGCTCGAGCTGTTGGCGGCTGCCGGCGTCGACCGGGTGCTGTGCCTGGCCTTCAATCGCCGTCTGCGTGAACTGTCGGCAGCCGACTTTGTGCGTACCGTGCTGGTCGATGGCCTGGGCGTGCAGCATCTGGAGGTCGGCGATGACTTCCGTTTTGGCTGCGACCGCGCGGGTGACTTCCCGTTCCTGGAACAGGCCGGCAAGCAGTTCGGTTTTAGCGTCGAGGATGCCATCACCATCGAGCTGGACGGCGAACGGGTTAGTAGCACGCGGGTGCGCAATGCCGCGCAGGTAGCCGACTTTGCCTTGGTCGAGCAGTTGCTGGGGCGTCCGTTCAGCATCAGCGGGCGGGTTCTGCATGGCCAGAAGCTGGGTCGTCAGCTCGGCACGCCCACCGCCAATGTGCAGCTCAAGCGCCGCCGTGCTCCGCTCAACGGGGTGTATCTGGTCAGCGTCGAGCTGGATGGGCGTGTGCAGCCGGGCGTGGCCAATATCGGCATGCGCCCGACGGTGGCCGGTGATGGCCGCGCGCATCTGGAAGTGCATTTGCTGGATTTTGCCGGTGACCTCTATGGTCGCCGGTTGACGGTGGTCTTCCACCAGAAGCTGCGGGATGAGCAGCGCTTTGCCTCGCTGGAGGCTCTCAAAGCGGCGATTGATGCCGATATCGCCAGTGCCCGCGCCTATTGGCAGCGCGCCAATTCCTGATCATGAGCCGGACCTAAGATGACCGATTACAAAGCGACCCTGAACCTGCCGGAAACGGCGTTCCCGATGAAGGCCGGCCTGCCACAGCGCGAGCCGGAAGCCCTCAAGCGCTGGGAGAGTCTGGGCCTGTACCAGAAGCTGCGGCAGATTGGCGAGGGTCGCCCGAAGTTCGTCCTGCACGACGGCCCGCCCTATGCCAACGGCAACATCCACATCGGTCACGCGGTCAACAAGATCATCAAGGACATCATTGTCCGCTCCAAGACCCTGTCCGGCTTCGATGCGCCCTATGTGCCGGGCTGGGACTGCCACGGCCTGCCGATCGAGCACAAGGTCGAAGTGACCCATGGCAAGCATCTGCCGGCCGACAAGACCCGCGAACTGTGCCGCGCCTATGCCGCCGAGCAGGTCGAAGGGCAGAAGGCCGACTTCATGCGTCTGGGTGTGCTGGGCGACTGGAGCAACCCCTACAAGACCATGGACTTTGCCAACGAGGCCGGTGAAATCCGCGCGCTAGCCGAGATGGTCAAGCAGGGCTTCGTGTTCAAGGGTCTGAAGCCGGTCAACTGGTGCTTCGACTGTGGCTCGGCGCTGGCCGAGGCCGAGGTGGAGTATCAGGACAAGAAGTCCGACGCCATCGATGT
>CALMID010000346.1 GCA_937863915.1 uncultured Pseudomonas sp. | reverse complement strand
TGGTGTGCCGCCCATTACGAATGGCACCGGATGAGGATGGCGGGATGGGTCAGGGAACGCTGATCGTGCTGCTCGGTGGCGTGGCGCTGCTGGGTTGGGGCGTGTGGGTCTACAACCGTCTGGTGTTCAACCGCCAGCGGGTGGCTGAGGCCAGCAGTGGCGTGGATGTGCAGCTCAAGCGCCGTTCCAGCCTGATTCCGGCGCTGGTCGGTTGCGTGCGCCAGTACATGGCCCACGAGCAGGGCACGCTGCAGGCGCTGGTGAGCGAACGCAGCCGTGCGCTGGAGCTGGGCGAAGCCGCGCTGGCGGCGCGGGCGCCGGTGGAGGCGCAGCTGTCCGGCAGCCTGCGCCAGCTGTTCGCCCTGGTCGAGGGCTACCCGGAGCTCAAGGCCGATGGCCAGTTCCTCGAACTGCAGCAGGCCATCAGCGAGTGCGAGGAGCATATCCAGATGGCGCGCCGCTACTACAACGGCGCGGTTCGCGAGCTCAACGTGCTGGTCGAGTCGGCGCCGAGCAACCTGCTGGCGCGGCTGTTCAACTTCACCCCGGCCGAGTACTTTGCCCTGGCGGCGCCCGAGGAAGGGCAGTCCCCCAAACTGGAGTTCTGAGATGCAAGGATGCTGGCGAGTACTGTTGCTCAGTCTGTGCCTGTGGCCGCTGGGGTTGCCGGCGGCCGAGGTGATCGAGGATTTTGCCGTCGAACTCGGCCTCGGCCGTGACGGCATGCTGACGGTGACCGAACGGATCACCGTGCAGGCCGAAGGGCGCGAGATCCGCCGTGGCATCTACCGCGATATTCCGGTGCGTTACAGCCTGCCCTGGGGGCTGGTGCGGCAGACGCCGATCGACAAGCTCAGCGCCACCCGCAACGGCCAGCCCGAGTCGGTCAAACGCGAGCGCCAGGGCGCCTTCCAGCGCTTCTACCTGGGCTCGCCGAACATCCTGCTGGAGCCTGGGCGTTACACCTACGAACTGCGCTACCGCGTCGACCCGCAGCTGATTGCCCGCCCGGGCGCCGACGAGCTGTACTGGAACGTCACCGGCAATGGCTGGAGTTTTCCCATCCAGCAGGCCTCCCTCAACCTGAGTCTGCCCGCCGGTGCGCGCATTGCCGCGCTGGCCGGCTATACCGGTGGCAATGGCTCGCGCGGGCAGGACTACGAAGTGCTGGAGCAGAGCGACAATCGCCTGCGCCTGCGCACCACGGCGCCGCTGGAGGCTTACCAGGGGCTGACGGTGGCCGTGGCCTGGCCGGCTGGCGTGATCGAGCGGCCGGGGCCGGGTCAGCGCTTTCTGCGCGTGCTGTTCGACAACGCCGGGCTGAGCTTCGGCCTGGCCCTGCTGCTGACTACCCTCGGCTACTACTGGCAGACCTGGCGGCGGGTTGGCCGTGATCCGCACAAGGGCATCCTGATCCCGCGCTTTATGGCGCCCAAGGGGCTGCTGCCGGCGGATGTCGCCTACCTGTGGACACGTGGCTCTCTGGATGAGGCCAAGGCGCTGGGCATCTGTTTCACCGACTGGGCCATTCGCGGCCATGTGCGCCTGGAGGATCGGCCGCGCGCCGACGGCTTCCTGCTCAAGCCCGGCAGCCAGCCTCGTGACGACCTGCAGCCGGCGGAAGTGGAGCCACTGCGCCTGCTGTTTCCCAACGGCGCGCAGAGCAAGACGCTGACCCTGGGCAGCAGCTATGAACCGAAGCTGGCCGAGGCGCACAAGCGCCTGTGCGACCGCCTGGATACCGAGGGTGCGCTGTGGTTCAGCCGCAATCGCGGAGCCTGGGGGCGTGGTCTGGTGCTGGCGATCATCGGCATTCTCGGCAGCGTGCTGCTGGGCGTTGCCCCTGGCGATGACCTGGGCATGGCCATCGGTGGCCTGCTGTTCACCTTCGGCTTCGGCCTGCCGGGAGGGCTGCTGGCCAAGCTGGCGATCGGCGAAAGCAGTTGGGGCACGCGGATACCGCTGCTGTTCGGCGGCGGCATGTTCCTGCTGGCCTCCTGTATCGGCCTGGGCCTGCTGGTATCGGCCAGTTCGCCGTTGCTGCTGGTGATCCTGGCCGGTCTTCTGGCGCTGGTGATCGGTTTCTTCTTCTGGCTGGAAGCGCCCACGGTCGAGGGGCGCCGTTTGCTCGACGAGGCCGAGGGCTACCGCGAGTACCTCAGTCTGGCCGAGACTGATTTGCTGGCGCGGGCGGCCGACGCGCCGGCCATGAGCATCGCCCTGTATGAGCAGCACTTGCCCTATGCCATGGCGCTGGGTGTTGAGGAGCAGTGGAGCGCCCGCTTCAGCGCCGCCCTGCAAAGCGGCCTGATCGACCAGAGCCAGCGTGACTATCAACCGGACTGGTACCGCGCGCGCAGCGCCTTCAGCTCGCCGCAGGCACTCAGTACGGCGTTGTCGAACAGCCTGGTCAGTGCCACTGCCAGTGCGGCGGCCCCGCCGGCCAGTTCATCGTCGTCCAGCGGTTCCTCGGGCGGTGGTTCATCCGGTGGTGGCAGTGGTGGAGGCGGTGGCGGCGGCTGGTAGGCCTGTTGCCGACGAACTGAACGGGCTGTCGAGAAGTGCTCATCGACAGCCTTTTTCATGAAAGATGGCGGCATTTTCGTGGATTTTAGCGATGGCTTAGCCGCCATAACCTTGCCAGGCCGGTTCGCCTGATCCGGCCTGCCGTGCAGCTGGGCGCGGCAGTTCCACGTGAAACCCTGTGTCATTCGACTGATCGGCCTTCTGTTAGGCGGGCCATCGGCTGCCTGCTACCTATACCTGGCAGCGCCTGCCGGACCCCTTCGGTGCCTGGGTCGAGGCGGCCGCCTGAGGCTGCTCTTGGGCCAGTCGCCTCGGTCGTGTCTGGCGAAAACCAGCGGCTAGCGCGCCATCCACACGCCCTTGTACTGCTGCTCGCAGGCGGGCTTGAGGTAGGCCGCATCGGTGGCCACGCCGTAGTAATGGATGTCCTGCTGGTAGGGCGTGCCGCTGACCTTGGCGCCGCGGCACACGCCGTAGCTGCTGCTCGGGCATTGCGGGGCGAAGCTGACGTCGACCTTTTGCCCCTTCAGCTGCGGGGCGCAGAAACCGCTGCGGAACAGCTGCTGCGGGATGGTGCGGTTTTCCTGGCACAGCTTCACATCCAGCTGGTTGCTCTGGCTGTGGATGATGCAGGCCTCGGCCTGGGCCAGCAGGGGCAGGCCGGCCAGCAGGGCGGCCAGGACAATACGCATGATCAGCAATCCGCAGAAATGAAGGCGCGACTCTAGCAAGCCCGGGCTTCCGGCAAAACCCGCCGCTTGAGTGACGGGGGGGCTTGATGCCTAATCGGCGCTTTGCAGCGCCCGAGAGAAGCCATGCTCAGCCATATTCCCACCCACCTGATTGCCGGCCCGCTGGGCGCGGGCAAGACCAGCCTGATCCGCCACCTGCTGGCGCACAAGCCGGCGGATGAGCGCTGGGCGGTGCTGATCAACGAGTTCGGCCAGATCGGCCTGGACGCGGCGCTGCTGACCACCGGCGCGGATGGCATCGGCCTGGCCGAGATTCCCGGCGGCTGTCTGTGCTGCGTGAATGGCGTGCCGTTTCAGGTCGGGCTCGCGCGACTGTTGCGCCAGGCCCGGCCCGACCGTCTGCTGATCGAGCCGTCCGGCCTTGGCCATCCTGCGGAGCTGCTGCAGCAACTGGCCGAGGCGCCCTGGGAGGATGTGCTGGCGCTGCAGCCCAGCGTGCTGGTGCTGGATGCCCAGGCACTGGCCAGCGGTGAACCGCTACCCGCCAGTCAGCAGGCGGCGCTGGCCGGGGCCGGCCTGCTGGTGTTGAACAAGGCGGAGGAGCTGGACGCAGAGGCCCGCGCCCGGCTGCTGGCCGAGCTGCCGTCTGTGCCGCTGCTCTGGACCAGCCAGGGCGCGCTGGCGTTCAACCAGCTGCCGGGTCATCAGGTGAAGGCCGGTGCCAATAGCGACGACTTGGCCTTGCCAGCCGGGGCGGCGCCGCTGGCGCAGATCTGGACATCGCCCGAGCAGCCGATCTGCCAGGTGCAGCAGGCCGCCGAGGGCTGGAGCATCGGCTGGCGCTGGCATCCCAGCCAGCAGTTCGAGCTGCTGCGGGTTCAGCAATGGCTGGGTGCGCTGAACTGGCGGCGGGCCAAGCTGGTGCTGCAGACCAATGCCGGCTGGCTCTCGGCCAACGCCCTGGATGGCGCGCCCCTGCACTGGCAGAGCAGCGAATGGCGCAAGGATTCGCGGCTGGAACTGATCTTCGCCGAGGCCCAGGATGAGGCCGTTCTGCAGGCGGCGATGGCGGCCTGCAGGCTCTAGCACGGGCACTGGCCTGCTAAACTGCGCGCGGTTTCCCTGTCGATGGTCCGCGTCATGCACCTGCAACCCTGGTCCCATTCCTGTTCCGCCGGCTTTACCCTGCGTGGCTGGCACACGCCGCCATCGGGCAAGCCGCTGCTGCACTTCCTGCATGGCAACGGCTATTGCGGGCGGGTCTATGAGCCGCTGCTGGCGCTGTTGGCCGAGGATTTCGACCTGTGGCTGTGCGATGTTCAGGGCCATGGCGACAGCGATCACGGCGGGCGTTTTCACGGCTGGAACCGCAGCGCCGAGCTGGCCGTGGAGGCCTTCGAGGCGGGGCGCGGGATATTCGGCGCGGTACCCTGTTACGCCGTCGGCCACAGCTTTGGCGGCGTGCTGACCAGCCTGATCCTGGCGCGCCACCCCGAGCTGTTCCAGCGCGCGGTGCTGCTCGATCCGGTGCTGTTCACCCCGGCCATGATCGGGGTGATGGCGTTGTCCGATGTTGTCGGCCTGAGCCAGCGCAATACCCTGGCGCAGAAGGCCCGTGGCCGCCGCTGCGAGTGGCCTGACCGGCAGAGTGCCTGGCAGGCGCTGCACAACCGCGGCATGTTCCGCGGCTGGGAGGCGGCGGCCTTCAATGCCTATATCGAGCATGCCCTGAAGGACGTGGAGGGTGGCGTGGCGCTCAAGTGCAGGCCGAGCCGCGAGGCGGATATCTTCGGTTCGTTCCCGCGTCGTCTGTGGCCGAGCCTGGCCAGGATACAGACGCCGACTCAGGTGCTCTATGGCGAGCGCAGCTATCCCTTCGTGGCCAAGTCGGTGGCGCGCTGCTGCGCCAGCAACCCGCATTTCAGCGGCCAGGTGGTAGCCGGCGGGCATTGCTTCATGCAGGAGTTTCCGGCCGCCAGTGCGGCGCGCGTGCGTGACTTTCTGCTGCGCTGAGCGGGTTACAGGCTCGGCAGCAAGCGACCGCGCAGCAGCAGGATCAGGGTTCGCAGGCTCAGGTAGGCGATGATCAGGCTGACCACCGCGACTGCCGTATAGGCCACCGCCAGCGGCCAATGACCGCGCAGCACCACCTCGACGATCACCGAGGCCAGGGTCGCCAGCGGGAAGGAAAACGACCAGAAGCCAAAGGTGAAGGGCGTGCTGCTCCACCAGTGCCAGCGGGTCAGCACGGCGATCACCGGGCCGAGGGCCACGCCCAGGCCGATCAGCAGGTAGTCGGCCGGCAGCGCCGGCCACAGGCTGGCCACGCAGAGTGCGGTGACCGCCGCCGGCGCCATCTCGATGCCCAGGGTCGGGCGCAGTGCCAGCGGCAGCGGGCCGTCGAACAGGCGGTGGAGAATGCGCATTTCCAAGAGGGCCCAGCCGCCCAGACTCATGCCCAGGAGGAGCATGGCAAAACCGTGCAGCTGCAGGGCGTCCAGCGCCATGGCGCCGATCAGGCCGCCGGGCACGATGGGCAGATACAGCGCCGGGGTGATCAGCTCTTCGGGCATCTGCCCGGTACTCAGCTGGCTGACGATGCGCCAGGCGATCACACCCTGCAGGGTCAGAGCGAGCAGGCTGGCGCCCAGCAGCCAGGAGGATCCGTGCGGCAGCAGCGGCGCCAGCTGACTGACCGCCAGCAGGATGGATACCGGCAGCAGGGCCAGTTGCGCCCCCTGCACCGGGTGGACGAATTCGCGCTTGATCTGCGCCCAGTGGCGCGCGGCCTTGAACAGCCAGAGCAGGCTCAGCAGGCCGAGGACCAGCAGCCCGGCGAGCATCAGCAGCCGCGCCGGGCGCGGCTGGCCGAGGCGCGACCAGGCGCCATCCAGAGCCAGCAGGCCGAGGGCAATGGCGAACAGGCCCGGGTGCAGGCGGGCCAGCCAGGGGCGGGTGGCGAGGGGTTCGTGCAGGGCCTGGTTCATGCTTGTGCGGGCTGGCTCATGCTGGTCGGATTCAACCGTCGCTGCCATCGCGCCTGGGCGGCAGGCTCGGGTGGCTACGCTTCCATTCGGCGATATGCACCACGTTGGCGCTGTCCTGTGCCGTGGTTTGGTGCGGATGGGCGTCCAGCTCGATGTGCCCGAGCTGCTGGCCGAACATGCTCAGGTTGCCGCGCAGGCGCTGATCGCCGGTGACCGTGAACTCGAAATCGTACAGTCGCGCCAGGCGCAGATGACCGCGTCCGTCGCGCTGCAGGCGCAGGCCGCGCAGGGCGACATTCTCGTCGAGCAGCTCGATATCCAGTTTCGCGCAGTGCTGGCGGGCCAGGCGCAGGGCTCGCTCGCGAATGCCGTGGCCGCGCCATAGCCAGGCGCAACAGGCGACGAAAAGCATAACCAGGGTCATATCGGCGAGGCTGAACATGCGGGCGTTCCTCAGCGGCTTGCTGTCAGCTTAAACCATGCGCTGCAGTAGCCGCAGCCGGGATGGCTGGAAACGACCATCGGCGCACCATCCTGCGTCAGCGGCGCGCCTCAATGCTGGTCGGCAATTGCCTGGTAGCGGGCTTCCAGTTCCTGGCGCAGGGCGCGGCGCTGCTGGGCCTGGGCGAAGCGGCGCTTGCTCTCGGCGGTCTGCGGCTGCAGCGGCGGCACGGCCACCGATTTGCCGTGTTCGTCCACGGCCACCATGGTGAAGAAGCAGCTGTTGGTGTGGCGTACCAGACGCTTGTGGATGTCTTCGGCGACCACCTTGATGCCGACTTCCATGGAGCTGCGCCCGGTGTAGTTGACGGTGGCGAGGAAGGTCACCAGATCGCCGACATGGATCGGCTGGCGGAAGTTGACCTGGTCCACCGACAGGGTCACCACATAGCAGCCGGCATAGCGGCTGGCGCAGGCATAGGCGACCTGATCCAGGTACTTGAGCAGGTTGCCGCCGTGCACATTGCCGGAAAAATTGGCCATGTCCGGGGTCATCAGCACGGTCATGGAGAGTTCGGGGTTGGCAGCTTCCATCGGGATACCTCGTTGCGGGGTGGGCTTGATACGCCGAGCGGCGCGTCGGGTCAAGCGTTCGGGCGTTGCCCGTATGCAAGAGGCTGACCAGCTTACTCAGTGATCCCGTAGCGCCGTTGCAGCGTCGGCAGCAGCTCCGGCTGCTGGTCGAGGAAGTGATCGAAGCGCTCCAGCAGGTCGCGGCGCTGGCTGCTGGACAGGTGGAAGTGGGTTACCAGTTTGGGCAGGGCCGGATCGAGGCGCACGCTGTCGGCGGCCAGGCCCATCTGTTGCAGACGCTGGCGAACCACCTCGGGGTTGGCGTAGATGGCATCGATGCGGCCGCGTTGCAGCATCTTGATCAGCGCCTCCAGGTCGCTGGCTTCGACCAGTTGCAGCTGGCCCCTGGCCAGTTGCGCCTGCCAGGCCTCGGGGGTGAAGCCGCGCACCAGGCCGAGCAGGCGAATGGCCGCTTCGCCCCGGCCCAGTCGGGTACTGCTGACCAGCGTGCCATCCAGCACCGGCAGGCTGTGGCGGCTGTAGTACAGCGGCAGGCCCTGCTTGAGGGGCAGCGCCCAGTCCGGGTTGTCCGGATAGGCCAGGTCGATGTCTGGGTCGGCGCGCAACTGGTGGTAAACCCGCCTGATCGGCAGCGGCAGGAAGCTCAGCTGATAGCCTTCGTGCTCGGCGAAGCGGTGCAGCAGCTCGGGGCCGAGGCCCGTGGCGGATTGCTCGGCGTCGACCTGGTAGTGCGGATAGTAGTCGTGCCGGTCCATCACCACGCGCAGGGTTTCCGCGCTGGCGGGCAGGCTGGTCAGCCACAGCAGGAGCAGGCACCACGGACGCAGCATCGGCATCGGCATCGGCCTCAAGGAGATAGCTGCAGTCTAGCCGCTACTTGCCCGCCGAGAGCCCCAGATCGATGGCCAGGTCGGCGCCGGTGATGGCGCTGGCCGCCGGTTGGCAGAGGAAGTACACCAGCTCGGCCACTTCGCCCGGCTGGACGAAGCGGGCCTTGTCGCCCTGCGGGTACTTGGCCAGCAGGCTGCGGTAGTAGCCCTTCGGGTCGCCGTTGCCGTACTGCTCGGCCTGGAAGGCCAGCATGGGCGTGTCGATATCGCCCGGCGACACCGTGTTGACCCGCACCCCGTGTGGCGCCAGGTCCAGCGCCAGGGTCTTGCCGAGCAGGCTCAGGCCGCCCTTGCTGGCGCAGTAGGCGGCGGCGTTCTGGTTGCCCTGATGACCGGCATCGCTGGAAATATTGACGATGCAGCCACGGGTTTCCTTCAGGTGCGGGATGGCCGCCGAGCACATGAAGAAGGGCGCCTTGAGGTTGACCGCCATGAGCAGGTCGTAATCCTCTTCGCTGAATTCGTCTACCGGCCCCTCGCGCCAGATGCCGGCGGCGTTGACCAGCGCATCCAGGCGACCAACGCGGCCCAGCGTGCGCTCGACCACGTCGCGGCAGGCATCGGCGCTGCGCAGGTCGGCGGTGATGCAGCCGGCCAGCGGCATTTCATGGCCCAGCTGGGCCAGCCCGGCGGCGTTCTGGTCGGTGACCACCACCCGCCAGTTGCCCTGGTGAAAACGCTGCGCCAGGGCGCGGCCGAGGCCGCCGGCGGCGCCGGTGATCAGTACGACGGGTTGCATGGCAGGTTCCTTTTAACCGGTTGTGGAAAGCGCCTGACGCGAGTTATTGGCAGAGAAGCAGCGTAACGAGCGAAGGCCTGGCTAGGCGGGGACGTGCTCGAAAAGCGGAGTTGGCTGGTAGCCAATGAGCATTTTCGAGTGCGTCACCAACAACGCCAGTGCCTCGGCTGCTCCTGCAGCCCGAGGCATTTCCCACATCCCTGTGGGTCACCGGCTCGGTAGCTGCTCAGGCGTGGGTCAGGTACCAGCGCCAATCCTGCTCGCCCACTTCGCCGACGAACTGGCGGAACTCCT
>CALMID010000345.1 GCA_937863915.1 uncultured Pseudomonas sp. | reverse complement strand
TGTTGCTGACGGCGCTTCCAGCGCGCCAGGGCGTCGCTTAAGGCGTAGGCGCTGTCGAGGCCTTGCCGGCGGGCGCGGCTGAACAGGATCAGGGCCAGCTCGGCGGTGGCCAGAGCGTCAGCATAGGCGTTGTGCCGTTGCAGGTTGGCCAGGCCAAAGAAACTCATCCAGTCGTCCAGGCCGCCTTTGCTCAGGCCGGCCTGCGGGCACAGCATCGGCGCCAGGTCCGCCAGGTCGAGGAAGGGGTGGCGCAGCTTGTAGTTGAATTCTTCCTTGAGCGCGCGGGCGAGCATCTGCTGGTCGAAAGGCGCATGGAAGGCCAGCAGCGGTCGGTCACCCAGGTACTCCATGAAGGCCAGCAGGGCTTCGGCCGGCGTCAGTCCCGCCGCCAGTTCGCTAGGTGAGATGCCGTGCAGCAGCACGCTGTCGCCCAGGTGCTGCTGGTCGCGGTTGAGGGTGCAGGTAAAGCCTTCGGCCAGGCCGATGCTGTTGCCCTCGATGGCGACGGCGCCGATCGACAGCAGCAGGTCGCGTTGCAGGTTGAGCCCGGTGCTTTCCACGTCCACCACCACCCATTGCTGCTGGCTCAGCGGTTGCTGGCTCAGCTCGGCGGCGGTCGGCAGGGCCTGCAGGCGGGCGTGCAGGGCCTCGTCGGCGCGCGGCTTGCCCCAGGCAAACAGGCGTTTCATAGCTGGTAGCGCAGCGCCAGGCTGCTCTGCAGGCGCTGCGCCTGGCGGAAGGATTCGCGCAGGATGCGGCGGTCGAGGTGGTTCAGTTCATCGGGGTCGAGGCGATTGCTGAAGCCCTGCTCCGCGCGGGCCTGCAGCTGGTGCTGGTGCAGGCGGGTGAGCTGGATGAACTGGTAGGCCTCGTCGAAGGCGGCGCCATCCTGGGCGTCGATCACGCCGCGCTCGATCAGCCCGCGCAGGCGCTCCAGGGTGTTGCAGTCGGCCACGCCATGGCTCAGGGCGAGCAGGCGGGCACCGTCGACGAAGGGGGTCAGGCCCTGCACCTTGAGGTCCAGGGTGTGCTTGGCCTCGCCATGCCTGGCCAGCGCGAAATCGCGCAGCAGGCCGCCCAGTGGCGGCTTCTGGCGCAGCGCGCTCTCGGCCAGCAGGCGCTGGAAGATGCTGTTGTCGGCGACCTCGGCGAGGATCTGCTGGCGCAGTGCTTCGGCACCGCTGTCGTCGCCCCAGACCGCGCGCAGGTCGAAGTAGATGGTCGAGCCGAGCAGGCTGTCCGGGGTCGCCTCGCGGATAAAGGCGGAGAAGCGCCGCGACCATTCCTGGCGGGACAGGCACAGCTCCGGGTTGCTGGCCATGACATTGCCCTTGCACAGGCTGAAGCCGCAGTCGGCCAGGGCCTCATTGATCCGCCCGGCCAGTGGCAGCAGGCGGGCGCGGATCTGTGCGGCTTCGGCGTCGTCCCTGGCCTCGAAAAGCAGGCCGTTGTCCTGGTCGGTGTGCAGCGTCTGCTCGCCACGGGCTTCGCTGCCAAACACCAGCCAGGTGAAGGGAATGCCGGGGTCGCCTGCTTCCTCCAGCACCAGTTCGATCACCCGCTTGACCGTGTGATCGTTGAGCAGGGTGATCAGGCGAGTGATCTGCATGGCCGTGGCGCCGTGGGCCAGCATGCGCTCGACCAGCTGGCGGATGTCCTCGCGCAGGGCCGCGAGGGTTTCCAGACGTCCGGCATGGCGAATGGTGCGGGCCAGGTGTACCAGGTCGACCCGCTGCAGGGAGAACAGATCGCGTTCGGACAAGACCCCGGTCAGACGACCGTCGCGGACCAGGCAGATGTGCGCGATGTGTCGCTCGGTCATCGCCAGCGCGGCATCGAAGGCGGTGGCATGCGGCGGCAGGTGGAAGGGCGACTGGGTCATCAGCTCGGCGATCGGCCGGTCCAGTTCGCCTTGTTGGCCGCCGTCGAGATTGGCGATCAGGCGGCGCAGGTCGCGCAGGGTGAAGATGCCCTGCGGGCGCTCCTCGGCATCGACGATGACGATGCTGCCGACCTGCTGTTCGTGCATCAGTTTCACGGCCTGGCGCAGCGGCAGATCGCCCAGGCAGCTGATCGGCTGACGCGGGGCCAGTTCGTCCAGGCGGGCATCCAGCGAATACTGCGCGCCCAGGTTCTCGGCGGCGCGCAGCTGCAGCTGCTGGTTGACCTGATCAAGCAGGCCGCTGACGCCGCGCAGGGCGAAATCGCGGAACGGCACGGACAGGGCAAACAGGCGGGCGAAGGCGGCCTTGTCGAGCTGCAGGCAGAAGCAGTCTTCGGCGGCGATGTGCGCGGTACGGGTGGCGCGCTCACCGAGCAGGGCGGCCAGCGGGAAGCACTCGCCGGTACTGATCTCGAAGGTGTTTTCCTCGGCGATGCCCTGTTGCCGGGCGCCGACCACGCGGCCCTGCTTGACGATATGAAAGTGGCTGACCGGCCCCTGCTCGGGGCTGACGATGACCTCGCCGGCGGCATGGAAGACCAGGCGGGCCTGCTCCAGCAGAAACGCCAGATGGGCGGTGTCCATCTGGTTGAAGGGCGGGTATTTGCGCAGGAACTCAAGATGACCCTGCAGGTTCTGCTGCACGGCCAGCTTGCCGAGGGGGGAAGTCTGCGTCGCCATGCTCTAGGCCTCTTGCCGGTTCCTTCCAGCATCAACCGTTGCTGTAGTCGGTTCCATTGAACTTTGGTCGCACGCGGGGTGTGCATCCCGGAAATGAACAGGCCGCCCGTAGGCGGCCTGTTCAGCGGGGCACGATCAGGGCAGGGTGAACAGCACCTTGACCGCCGGGGTGACCGACGCGGCATCGACGTAACCGATGGCATCAGCCTCGGCACCGACCTTGGCGACCACGGCGGCGTCATCGGCCACGGTGGGCAGCGGTTGGCCCTTGCCGGTGAAGACCAGTCCGGACCAGTAGGCCTTGAGCTGGGCTTCGTTCTTGCTGGTCACGGCGCTGTAGAACTTGTCCTTGGTCGGTGTCCAGTCCTTGATGTCGACGCCTTTGAGCGACTTGTCCTTGCCAAGGAAGATGTTGGCCACATCGGCCTGGGAAGGTGCGGCGCTGGCACCTGCATTGACGATCACCGCAACTTCGGCCTGGGCCAGCGAGGCGCAGCCCAGTAGAGCGAGAGCACTAAGCAGCTTGTTCATTCAGGCTCTCCTTAGAAGATGAAGTCGACGCCGACGCTGATGATGTCGCCGTCGGG
>CALMID010000344.1 GCA_937863915.1 uncultured Pseudomonas sp. | reverse complement strand
GTAGCTCCAGCGAATTGAAGATGGGATAGAGCTGGATAAAACCCTGCGCCTCGCCGGCGGCATCCCGCGCCATCAGCAGCACCGAGTCGCTCTGATCGAGACGCTGAGCGAGGAAGGCCCTCACCTCCGACAAACTGCGCGGCACTTCGTAGAACGCCAGATAGGCGGCAAACAGCGGGGTCAGTTCATCCAGATCATTCAGACTGGCAAGGTGTACCGGCATGAGGGCCTCCTGTGGCTATCCGTCGAGTATAGGCATGACCGCGAATCGCCTTGCAGTCATTTGCAGACGCCTGGCCCCTGATTTTTCCCGCGGCATCCTGTAGTATTCCCCGCCTCGCACTACAAGGCCCTGGCGCCGGGTATTGCGAACCGTCCCAAGCCCAGAGCCGTTCCGTAACAGAGTTGAGGCAAGCAATGACTGAGCGCGTACAAGTCGGTGGCCTGCAGGTCGCCAAAGTCCTGTTGGACTTCGTCAACAACGAAGCCATTCCCGGAACCGGCATCAGCGCCGAACAGTTCTGGGCCGGTGCCGATGCGGTCATCCATGACCTGGCGCCGAAGAACCGCGCGCTGCTGGCCAAGCGCGACGAGATCCAGGCCCAGATCGACGCCTGGCACCAGGCCCGCAAAGGCCAGGCGCACGACGCCCTGGCCTACAAGGCCTTCCTGCAGGAAATCGGTTACCTGCTGCCGGAGCCGGCTGACTTCCAGGCCACCACGCAGAACGTCGACGAAGAAATCGCCCGCATGGCCGGCCCGCAGCTGGTAGTGCCGGTCATGAACGCGCGCTTCGCCCTGAACGCCTCCAACGCCCGCTGGGGCTCGCTGTACGATGCCCTCTACGGCACCGACGTGATCAGCGAAGAAAACGGCGCCGAGAAAGGCAAGGGCTACAACAAGGTCCGCGGCGACAAGGTCATCGCCTTCGCCCGCGCCTTCCTCGACGAGGCCGCGCCGCTGGCTGCCGGCTCCCACGTCGACTCCACTGCCTACAAGATCGTTGACGGCAAGCTGGTCGTCAGCCTGAAAGGCGGCAGCAACACCGGCCTGCGCGACGACGCTCAGCTGATCGGCTTCCAGGGTGATGCCGCGGCACCGACCGCCGTGCTGCTCAAGCACAACGGCCTGCACTTCGAAATCCAGATCGACGCCAGCACCCCGGTCGGCCAGACCGACGCCGCCGGCGTGAAGGACGTGCTGATGGAAGCCGCCCTGACCACCATCATGGACTGCGAAGACTCCGTTGCAGCCGTCGATGCCGAAGACAAGGTTGTGGTCTACAAGAACTGGCTCGGCCTGATGAAGGGCGACCTGGCCGAAGAAGTGGCCAAGGGCGGCAGCACCTTCACCCGCACCATGAACCCGGACCGCACCTACACCAAGGTCGACGGATCCACCCTGACCCTGCACGGTCGCAGCCTGCTGTTCGTGCGTAACGTCGGCCACCTGATGACCATCGACGCCATCGTCGACAAAGACGGCTTCGAAGTGCCGGAAGGCATCATGGACGGTCTGGTGACCAGCCTGATCGCCCTGCACAACCTGAAGGGCAACACCAGCCGCAAGAACACCCGCACCGGCTCCGTGTACATCGTGAAGCCGAAGATGCACGGCCCGGAAGAAGTCGCCTTCACCACCGAGCTGTTCGGCCGTATCGAGGATGTACTGGGCATGGCCCGCAACACCCTCAAGGTCGGCATCATGGACGAAGAGCGCCGCACCACCGTCAACCTGAAAGCCTGCATCAAGGCCGCCAGCGAGCGCGTCGTGTTCATCAACACCGGCTTCCTCGACCGCACCGGTGACGAAATCCACACTTCCATGGAAGCCGGCGCCATGGTGCGCAAGGCCGCCATGAAAGCCGAGAAGTGGATCAGCGCCTACGAGAACTGGAACGTCGACATCGGTCTGGCCACCGGCCTGCAGGGTCGCGCCCAGATTGGTAAAGGCATGTGGGCCATGCCCGACCTGATGGCCGGGATGGTTGAACAGAAGATCATGCACCCGATGGCCGGCGCCAACACCGCCTGGGTACCGTCGCCGACCGCCGCCACCCTGCACGCCCTGCACTACCACAAGGTCGACGTGTTCGCCCGTCAGGCCGAGCTGGCCAAGCGTGAGCGCGCCTCCGTGGACGATATCCTGACCATCCCACTGGCCAAGGACACCAACTGGACGCCCGAGGAAATCCAGAACGAACTGGACAACAACTCGCAGGGCATCCTCGGTTACGTGGTGCGCTGGATCGACCAGGGCGTCGGCTGCTCCAAGGTGCCGGACATCAATGACGTCGGCCTGATGGAAGACCGCGCTACCCTGCGCATCTCCAGCCAGCTGCTGGCCAACTGGCTGCGTCATGGCATCGTCACCGAAGCGCAGATCGTCGAGAGCCTCAAGCGCATGGCGCCGGTAGTTGACCGTCAGAACGCCAACGACCCGCTGTACCGTCCGCTGGCGCCGAACTTCGACGACAACATCGCCTTCCAGGCCGCCCTGGAACTGGTGGTCGAAGGCACCAAGCAGCCGAACGGCTACACCGAGCCGGTTCTGCACCGCCGCCGCCGCGAATTCAAGGCCAAAAACGCCCAGTAATTCGCCGCTGTGAAAAAAACCGCCCTCCGGGGCGGTTTTTTTATGCCTGCAGCACCCTACTCCAGACTCACCCCGTAGCGCTGATACAGGCGCGCCACCTCGCCCTCCGTATACAGGGCAATCAGCGCCTGGCGCAGGCTGGACAGAACCGCCGCATCCATCTGCGGATGACAGGCCATGTCTTCCATCAGGGTCAGAAAGGGCAGCACCTCGCGTGGGGCGGTCTCACCTTTACGCACCAGTGAACTCACTACCAAAGGGCTGGCCGCCCACAATGGCGCGCGCCCACCCTGCAACATGGCGTAGCTGAGGGTTTCCTTGTTGGAAAACTCGACACGGAACCCCTGTGCCTTAAGGTACTCGCCCCCTCCAGAGCCCTGATGACTGAGAATGCGCAAACCCCGCGCCTGCTCCAGGCTGTCGAGCTTCAGAGCATTGCCCGGCAGGGCATACAGCCCCAGACGCGAGATCAACAACGGGCCGACCCAGGCATAGCTGGACTCGCGCTCCTGCCGGCGCTCGACCAGCAGCACGCAACTGTTGGCATCCCGCTGTGCGCTCATCAGGGCGCGCTGCAGCGGCACGAAAACAATCCGGTAGTCGACC
>CALMID010000343.1 GCA_937863915.1 uncultured Pseudomonas sp. | reverse complement strand
TGCTCCACGCGCGTTTCGACAGCCCGGCGGTGCGCGCTTTCAGCGAGCAGGTGGAGAAGGCTGATGGCCTGTTGGTGGCGACACCGGTGTACAAGGCGTCGTTCTCCGGGGCGCTGAAGACCCTGCTCGATCTGCTGCCCGAGCGCGCCCTACAGCACAAGGTGGTGCTGCCGATTGCCACCGGGGGCAGCAACGCCCACATGCTGGCGGTGGACTATGCGCTGAAGCCGGTACTGGCGTCGCTCAAGGCCCAGGAAATGCTCCAGGGGGTGTTCGCCGAAGACCGGCAGATCGCCTACCGCGCCGATGGCGTGGACCTGGACCCGGCGCTGGAAGAACGCCTGGACAGCAGTCTGGATCACTTTTTCACGGCCCTGGCCAGGCGCCCGAAACCACTGGCGCCCCATGAACTCAACGACCGGCTGGTCAACGCCCGCTGGAGTATCTGACAGACGCTTCACCCTCCCTCACTGGTCCGACAACGGGCGAGCAGGTAGCCAAACCCTCATAGCAATCGCAAAGGAGAGCGCCATGCGCACCATTACCTTGCGTCGGAGTCTGGTCGCCCTGTTTGCCGCGGCCATTTCCTTCGGCGCCATCACGCAAGCCCAGGCCGAAGAGCTACGGATCGGTTATCAGAAATACGGCACCCTGGTCCTGCTCAAGGCCAAGGGCACCCTGGAGAAACGCCTGGCCGAGCAGGGCGTCAAGGTCACCTGGACCGAATTCCCCGGCGGCCCGCAGCTGCTCGAAGGGCTCAACGTCGGTTCGGTGGACTTCGGTGTCACCGGCGAGACGCCGCCGGTGTTCGCCCAGGCGGCCGGGGCCGATCTGCTCTATGTGGCCTATGAGCCGCCGGCACCGACCAGCGAGGCGATTCTGGTGCCCAAGGGCTCGTCGCTGACCTCGGTGGCTGACCTCAAGGGCAAGAAGGTCGCCCTGAACAAGGGCTCCAACGTCCACTACCTGCTGGTGCGGGCGCTGGAAGATGCCGGGCTGTCGATCAGCGACATCACCCCGATCTACCTGCCGCCGGCCGATGCGCGCGCCGCCTTCGAGCGTGGCAGCGTGGATGCCTGGGTGATCTGGGACCCGTTCCTGGCCGCCGCCGAGCAGCAGCTGCAGGCACGCAGCCTGCGCAATGGCGAAGGGCTGGTCGACAACCACCAGTTCTACCTGGCCACCCGGCCTTACGCACAGAAGCACCCGCAGGTGATCAGCACCCTCATCGAGGAAGTGCGGGGCGTGGGTGAAGACTCCAAGGCCGATCCCGATGCGGTAACGGCGCAGGTGGCGCCGCTGCTCGGCCTGTCTCCGGAGATCACCAGGGTAGCCGTCAAGCGCCAGGGCTATGGTGCCCAGCCGCTGACCCCGGCCGTGGTCGAGGCGCAGCAGAAGATCGCCGACACCTTCACCGAGCTCAGGCTGATCCCGAAAAAGCTCAGCATCAAGGACGTGATCTGGACTCCGCCAGCTGGAGCGCCGGCCAAGGTCGCGCAGCAGTAAGCCTCAGCCCCTCTCCCTTTGGGGGAGGGGCAACCTTTAAGGAGACCACTCCATGAGTCTGAATATTTTCTGGTTCCTGCCCACCCATGGTGATGGCAAGTACCTGGGCACCGCCGAAGGGGCCCGCGCCGTCGACCACGGCTATCTCACCCAGATCGCCCAGGCCGCCGACCGGCTGGGATTTGGCGGTGTACTGATTCCCACCGGCCGTTCCTGCGAGGACTCCTGGCTGGTGGCGGCCTCGTTGATTCCCGTGACGCAGCAGCTCAAGTTCCTTGTGGCCCTGCGCCCGGGGATCATTTCGCCCACCGTGGCGGCGCGTCAGGCGGCAACGCTGGACCGGCTGTCCGGCGGTCGCGCGCTGTTCAACCTAGTCACTGGTGGCGATCCGGACGAGCTGGCCGGCGACGGCCTGAACCTGTCCCACGAAGAGCGCTACGAAGCCTCGGTGGAATTCACCCGCATCTGGCGCCGCGTGCTGGAAGGCGAGACGGTGGACTACGCCGGCAAGCATATTCAGGTGAAGGGCGCCAAGTTGCTTTACCCGCCGATCCAGCAGCCGCGTCCGCCGCTGTATTTCGGTGGTTCCTCGGCCGCCGCCCATGATCTGGCCGCCGAGCAGGTGGAGATGTACCTGACCTGGGGCGAGCCGCCGGCGGCGGTCGCCGAGAAGATTGCCGAGGTCCGCGAGAAGGCCGCGAAACTCGGTCGCACGGTGCGCTTTGGTATCCGCCTGCATGTGATCGTGCGCGAGACCACGGAAGAGGCCTGGGCCGCTGCCGAGCGACTGATCAGCCATCTGGATGACGACACCATCGCCCGTGCCCAGGCCTCGCTGGCGCGCTTCGATTCGGTGGGTCAGCAGCGCATGGCGGCACTGCACGGCGGGCGCAAGGACCAGCTGGAAGTCAGCCCCAATCTCTGGGCCGGTGTCGGCCTGGTGCGTGGCGGTGCCGGCACCGCGCTGGTCGGCGACGGTCCGACCG
>CALMID010000342.1 GCA_937863915.1 uncultured Pseudomonas sp. | reverse complement strand
GGCCGATGCGGGTGCGCAGGGTCTGGGCGTTGGCGTTGTTGAGGGCGTTGTCCTGGTCGACGTTCTCGTAACGATAGCGGGCATCGACGCTGACCTTGCCGTAGTTGACCAGATTGGCCAGGTCCTCGGCGGCCATGGCGACGCTGCTGAAGGCGCCGCAAACAGCCATCGAGAGAACGGAGAGAGTGTGAAGACGCATGTCGGTATTCCTTGTGCCAAAACGCAAAAAAAACGCCACGAGCCGCCGTCTCTGATCAGAGCGGGCTTCGTGACGTCGTTGTCGGGTTGGCAGACACGCCGTTGTGCTGTCCGGAGCTGGACTAAGCAGAGACTATGCCAGTTACGCTAGTGCCCTGTTTATTAATGGATTATTTCTGTTTTATGGCGTTTTGGGCGGCGCCTGAATGCGGTGATATGCCTTGCCTTTGTGCAGCGACCGGGCTGTTATGCCCATTTTCGGGTCTGCTGTATCGCTGCGCACTGGTGCGGCGGCCTCATGCTGCATCACGGATCAATCAGGAGAATCGCCATGCCCCTCGCTTTCCATCAGGTCGACGCATTCAGTGACCGGCCTTTCGCCGGCAACCCGGCCATGGTCTATCGCCTTGATCAGTGGCTGGACGAGGCGCTGATGCAGCGCATCGCCGCCGAGCACAATCTCTCCGAGACCGTGTTCGTGGTACGCGAGGGCGAGCGTTGGCGCATTCGCTGGTTCACCCCGGGCTGCGAGGTGCCGCTGTGCGGTCATGCCACCCTGGCGGCGGCCCATGTGCTGTTCGAGGTGTATGGCGAGCCGGCGCCGGTGCTGCAGTTCGACAGCCTGTCAGGGCCGCTGGCGGTCACCCGTCAGGGCGACTGGCTGGAGCTGGACTTTCCTACGCAGGTCCCGGTGGAAAGAGTCGTCGATGCCGAGCTGCAGCGGCTGGTCGGGCAGTCGGTGCAGGCGGCCTTCACCACTCGCGAACTGATGGTGGTGCTGGAGTCGGAGGCGGCCGTGCGTGCCTGTCAGCCGGATCTCAAGACCCTGGCGCAGTGGCCCTTCCTCGGATTGATCGTCACCGCGCCGGGGCAGCAGCATGACTTTGTCTCGCGCTACTTTGCTCCGGGGCTTGGCATAGACGAAGACCCTGTGACCGGCTCCATCCACTGCAGCCTGATTCCGTACTGGGCCGGGCGCCTGGGCAAGCGTGAGCTGGCGGCATTCCAGTGTTCAAGCCGGGGCGGCGAACTGCGCTGCCGTCTGGAGGGCGAGCGAGTGAAGATCGCCGGGCAGGCGCGGCGCGTGGCCAGCGGTGAACTGCTGATCTGATTGGGCTTACCAAGCCCTGGCAGTCGGTCAGGGGTCGCTGCTGAAGCGGCGCACGCTCGACTCGCCCAGGGGCAGGTGCGCGGCCACGCTG
>CALMID010000341.1 GCA_937863915.1 uncultured Pseudomonas sp. | reverse complement strand
GACGCCCTTGATGCCGCGCGGGCCCGCACCGGTGGCGCTGATCAGGGTGGCGATGCCGGGCGAATCCCAGGAGCTGAAGTCACGCGCGCTGGCCAGCTGCAATTGGGCATCGAAGTAGACGATGCGCTGAGTGCTGCCGCTGTCGGCATGGGCGTCGCTGGCCGAGCCGCGACGTTGCAGCTGGCTGATCTTCACACTGCCAGCACCGAATACCTGGTCCAGGCGTTGCTGCAGATCCTGTTGCAGGCGTTCACCGTCGGGACCCTGGGAACAGGCCGACAGCAGCAGGCAGAAACTCAGTAACAGATAGCGCAGCATGATCAGCCCCCCATCCCCGGCAGCGAAAGGAACCCGGTGAGCACCAGGGCATTGAGCAGGTCGATGAGGAAGGCGCCGACCAGCGGCACCACCACAAAGGCCTGGGGCGAAGGGCCATAGCGCTGGGTGATGGCCTGCATGTTGGCGATTGCCGTGGCGGTGGCGCCCATGGCAAAGCCGCAGAAGGCGGCGGACATCACCGCGCTCTCATAGTCGCGACCGGTCCAGCGATAGGTCACCAGGGCGCCGTAGGCCAGCACCAGCAGCAGCTGGCCGAGCAGGATCAGCAGCAGCGGGCCGGCCAGGCTGAACACGCTGGCCAGGCTCAGGGCCATCATGGTGATGGCGAGGAACAGTGACAGGTTGACCGAGGACACCAGTTCGATGGCATCGTCGTTCAGGCGCAGGCCGATGAAGTGGCCGAGGTTGCGGATCAGTACGCCATAGAGCAGGCACCAGAGGAAACTGGGCAGGGTGATGGTGCCTTCGCCGATCCATTCGGCGGTGGCCTGGCCCGCCAGCACGGCCAGCAGGGTCGCGGCCAGCACCGGGACGAAGTTGCCGGCGCGCACCGAGTCGGTATCGCCGTCGCTGCTGTGGCTGATCTCGGTGGCTCTGCCATCGGCCCCGGCGAGCTGGTGGCGCTTGATCAGCCACTGTGCCAGCGGCCCGCCGGCAATGCCGCCAAGGACCAGACCGAGGGTAGCGGCGGTCATCGCCAGCTCCATGACCGACTGGATGTTGTTCACTTCGGCAAAACGATCGGCATAGGCCGCGCCGGTGCCGTGGCCGCCGACCAGGGTGATGCTGCCGCCGACCAGCCCCATCAGTGGGTGCAGGTCCAGGCCCCAGGCCAGCAGCACGCCGAGGATGTTCTGCAGAAAGAGAAAGGGGATCAGCACCAGCACGAACAGCAGCAGGCGCTTGCCGCCCTGGCGCAGCAGGCCGAGGTTGGCCGACAGGCCGACGGCGGCGAAGAAGGTCAGCAGCAGCACCGGCTTGAGCGTCACGTCGAAGCTGATCTGCCAGCCCAGGCTGGTGCCCAGCACCGCCATCACGCTGGCAAACAGCAGGCCGCCGGTGATCGGCTCGGGGATGTTGTAGCGCGACAGCAGCGGCACCAGACGGTTGACGCCGCGCCCCAGCAGCAGGACCAGCAGAGCGGCGAGCAGGGTTTCCACGGGTTGTAGGGTCACGCGTTCACTCCTTGAATGACGGCGGCCGACGCGAGTCGGTCGTGTGCAGCAGTTTAGTCAAAGCCTTCCAGGACGATCTTGCCGCGTGCCTGGCCGCTTTCCAGCACGGCGTGGGCGCGACGCAGGTTGGCGGCGTTGATGGCGCCGAAGTGCTCGCCCAGGGTCGTGCGCAGCGTGCCGGCATCCACCAGCTGGCTGACCCTTTCGAGAATGTGGTGCTGTTCGAGCATGTCCGGGGTTTCGAACAGCGAGCGGGTGTACATGAACTCCCAGTGCAGCGACAGGCTCTTGCGCTTGAGCTTGACCACATCCAGTTGCGCCGGGTCGTCGATCAGGGCCAACTGCCCCTGGGGCGCCAGTGCTTCGATCAGCTGCTCGTAGTGCTGGTCGGTATGGGTCAGGCTGGCGACCCGCTCGACCTGGGCGATGCCCAGCCGCTGCAGTTCGCCGAGCAGTGGCTGGCTGTGGTCGATAACCTCGTGGGCGCCCAGTTCGCGGACCCACTGCTGGGTTTCCGCCCGCGAGGCGGTGCCGATCACGGTCAGGCCGGTGAGCTGGCGGGCGAGTTGGGTCAGGATCGAGCCGACACCGCCGGCCGCGCCAATGATCAGCAGGTGGCCCTGTGCAGCGGGCCCCTGCGGCACCTTGAGGCGATCGAACAGCAGCTCCCAGGCGGTCAGCGCCGTCAGGGGCAGGGCGGCCGCCTCGGCGAAATTCAGGGAGCGGGGCTTGTGGCCGACCAGGCGCTCATCGACCAGATGCCGTTCGCTGTTGCCACCCGGGCGCTGCAGGGCGCCCGCGTAGAAGACTTCGTCGCCGACCTGGAACAGGCTGACGGCGCTGCCCACCGCGCGCACCACGCCGGCCACGTCCCAGCCCAGCACCTTGGGTTGGCCGGCTTCCGGGGCGACATTGCGGCGAATTTTGGTGTCCACCGGGTTGACGGCAATGGCGCGCACCTCCACCAGCAAATCACGGGGACCGGGTGTCGGCTCGCAGAGCTGAACATCCTGCAGGGACAACGGATCGCTGATCGGCAGGCTATGGGTGTAGGCAACGGCTTTCATGGCAGGGTCCAAGGCTGACGGCGGGGCAGCCAGCATCCCCGATTGCCCCGGTACCCGGCAAGCCTGCTAGTCGTGGCGCTGCAGCAGGCTGCGGCCGCGACTGATATCGCTGAGCAGACGTTGCAGCACGTCCAGCTGTGCGGGCGCAACGGCCAGCTCCAGACGGGCACCCTGGGCGTCGTAGGTTTCATTCAGAAGCAGGGTGGCGCAGCTGTCCAGACGTGCCTTGAACAGCGCCAGTTCGCTGAAGTTGAGCTGGCAACTGACGTTCAGGCGCGGGACATGGGCGATACGTTCGGCCTGCTGCAGACACTGGTTGGCGCAACCGCCGTAAGCCCGCGCCAGGCCACCGGTGCCCAGCTGGATGCCGCCGTACCAGCGGGTGACCACGACAATCAGCTGGTCCATTTCCTGCGCTTCGATGGCGCCGAGAATCGGCCGCCCGGCGGTGCCGCCGGGCTCGCCATCGTCGCTGAAGCGGTACTGCGTGCCGAACTTCCAGGCCCAGCAGTTGTGCGAGGCACCGGCGTCGCGCAACTCGGCCAGCAGCTGGCTGGCCTGATCGGCGTTGCTCAGGGGATGGGCCTGGGCGAGGAAGCGGCTCTTGCGGATTTCCTCGCTGAACTGGGCGGGGCCGCCCAGCAGGAAGCTCATGCGGCCGGCGGGGTCAGGCCAAGGCCCTTGAGGATGATGTGCACCAGCACATCGCCGGCCTGTTCGAAGTCGGCCTTGAGCAGGCGCGAGCGCTCGGTCAGGTTGCACACCTGCCAGGCAAAGTCGGCGTAATGCTGAGTGCTGCCCCAGAGCAGGAAAATCAGGTGCGCCGGATCGATCGGGTCGATCTTGCCGGCATCCATCCAGGCCTGGAACACCGCAGCGCGGCCGCGGAACCAGTCGCGGTAGTCCTGATTGAAGTGGCTGGTCAGGCAGTCGCCACCGCGGATCACTTCCATGGCGAAGATGCGCGAAGCCAGCGGGTTCTTGCGCGAGAACTCCAGCTTGCTGCGGATGTAGGCGGCCAGTGCGGTGGCCGGATCGTCATCCACGCTCAGGTGATTGAAGGTGTCTTCCCACAGGTCGAGGATGTTATCCAGCACCGCCACATACAGGCCCTGCTTGTTACCGAAGTAGTAGTGCAGGTTGGCCTTGGGCAGCCCCACGCGCTGGGCGATGGTGTTCATGCTGGTGCCCTTGAACCCGTGCAGGGCGAATTCTTCCTCGGCGGCGGCAAGGATGGCGGCCACATTCTTCTGGCGGACGCGGCCGGCGGGCTTGGCGAGTTGTTCGGGGGCGGGAGCGAGTTTTTTCATGGGCCTCGGCGCGGAATGACGGGCGGAGCGTGAATGCGTGTGCACTGATACCCGAATGAGCCGCGTGATACAACCCTGAAAGGCACTGGCAGCGTGCCGGTTCACAGGCGGCTGACAGAAAAAAACCGGCCATTGCTGGCCGGGGCTTGCGCAAGGTGGGCCGGGGATAGCCGCCCACAGGGAAGTCGGCCTGGCGCAGCGCTCAGTGGCGCGCCAGGCGAGCTGCGACAATCAGGCGCGGGCGGTCTGCACCGTCGCGGGCTGGCGCCGCACATTGGCCTGCTGCAGGGCGCGGATGCCGCTTCTGGCGTTGGCCTGGATGGCCAGCAGGCGCTCTTCGTCGGTGGCGAAGCGCTGATCCCAGTCCAGCACCTTGGGCGTCATCAGCCGGTGCCACAGCGGCGGAATCATGGCCACGATGATGGTGGTCAGGTAACCGCCGACCATCATCGGCGCATCCGGGAAGGGCTTGAGGTCCTGGTAGGGCACTTCGCCCTGGGCATGGTGGTGCGAGTGGCGGGTCAGGTTGAACATGGTCCAAGAGCTGATGCGCTTGTTGGTGTTCCACGAGTGGCGCGGCTGCACCGGGGTGGCCGGGTTGCGCACCATGCCGTAGTGCTCCATGTAGTTGACGATCTCCAGCAGGGCCTTGCCCCACAGGGCGCAGGCGGTGAAGAACAGCGCGGTCTGCCAGCCGCCGATGACATAGGCGGCTACCACCAGCAGCACGCTCATCAGATGGCCGCGCAGCACCGCGTTATGCCAGCCGAACAGGCTGTGGCCTTTGCGCTTGAGGCGCTTCTGCTCGATTTTCCAGGCGCTGACGTTGCCCTTGAGGGTCGAGGCCAGGATGTGAAAGTACACATTGCGGCCGCGCGGCGCGGTGGCCGGGTCTTCCGTGGTTGAGACGTAACGGTGGTGGCCGTAGACGTGCTCGATCGCAAATATGGTGTCGAAGCTGAAGGCCAGCAGCCAGCGTCCGACCAGCATGGAGATCGGGTCCCAGGTGCGGTGGGTCAGCTCATGGGCCGGGATGGTGCCGACCATGCCGATCATCAGGCCGGTGATCAGCACGGTGGACACGTAATGCCCGGCGAAGGTGGCATCGCGCGCGGCGATCAGATCATAGCCCGTCAGCTGGGTCAGGGCCGCGCCGAAACCGAGGAAGTCGCCGCTGCTGAAGCTCCACAGTGCGGAGAAGACGATGAATGCCAGCAGCGGCAGGGCCAGCCACAGCTGAACGGTGAGAATGCCGGGGTGCTTGAACTGCGGGGTACTGGTGTCGTCGCCGCAGATGGCGTCACCGACCAGATAGATCACCAGCACCGCGATCAGGCCGAAGGTGATCCAGGCGCCGCCGGCCAGAATGGCGACCGCCGCGATCAGGCCGACGCCGTGGAAGAGGAAATACTTCAAATAGTGCAGAAGGTTCATGGTGGTTTCTCTTGTTATGGGCAGGTGTACGGGGTTGATCGATGTGTTCAGGCCGACGCCGCCAGGGTGTCCTGCTGGGTGGTGAAACGATCGGCATGGATCTGTTCACGCGGCACGCCGTGGTCGCGCAGCAGTGCCACGGCGCTGTCGATCATGGCGGGCGGGCCGCACAGGTAGGCATGCGCGCCAGGTTCGAGCAGTGCGGGAAGCTGGCTGGTGACCAGGCCGCGCGCACCGCTCCAGGTGGCATCGGCGCTGGCGTTGGAAAGCACTGGTACGAAGCGGAACGGTGCGCGCCACTGCGCGGCAATCGCACTGATGCTGTCCAGGGCATACAGGTCGCGCTCCTCGCGTGCGCCGAACAGCAGGCTGACCGGTCGCTGCACGCCGTGGGCGAGGGCGTCCTGGAGCAGGGCGATGATCGGTGCCAGGCCGCTGCCACCGGCAATGAGCAGCAGCGGCGCATCAGCCGGGCGCAGATAGAAATCGCCCAGCGGCCCCTGCACCGCAATGCCCTGGCCGAGCAGATCGTGCTGTTGCACGATCGAGGAGAACAGCCCGCCAGGCACGTGGCGCACGAAAAAACTGACTTTGGCGTCGGCCTGCACGGCACTGGCAAAGGAGTAGCTGCGCTGGATATCGGGCAGCGCATCCAGGCACAGCTCGGCGAACTGCCCGGCCTTGTACGGCAGGCTCTGTTCCAGCTGCACGACCAGACGAGTGATGTCGTGGGTGAGTTTTTCCTGGTCGACGATGCGCCCTTTCAC
>CALMID010000340.1 GCA_937863915.1 uncultured Pseudomonas sp. | reverse complement strand
GGCCGCCGAGGAAAACACCCCGGAGATTCAGGCTGCCCTGAAGAAGTCTGGCGCGCAGTGGGCCTTCTCCCGCGCCGGTTTCCGACTGTCGGGCGACTCACGCTATGTGCCGACCGTCATCACCACCACCACGGAAACCCTGTTGTGGCAGATGAACGACCTGACCACCGCCTATGAAGGGGTGATGAGCAGCCGCCTGGTCAGCGCCCTTCCCTGACGCCGTAGCGTTCGAGCAGAGCCTGCAGTCGGCCATCGGCCCGATAGCGACGCAGGCCCTGATCGAGCAGCCGCACATAGTCATGGCTACGCGGCAGGGCCGGGGAAAACGCCAGGTAGATGGGAATATCCGGCTGCTGGCAGCCGGCCTCGCGCAACGTACCGACATAGCCGCGACGGGCCAGGTACTCCTGCATCACCCAGCTGTTCTCCAGCACCACGTCGACCCGACCTTCCAGCAGCTTGGCCAGGTTCAGCGCCAATGCCTGCTGGCCGGCCGCCGCCTGCAGGCGCTGCGGATTGCCCAGCTCGGCCTGCACGTAGGCATCCAGTTGCTCGCCGTAGCTGTAGTCATTGACCACGGCCAGACGCTGGGTGTGCAAGGACGCCAGGGAATCGTAATGCCACTGGCTTTCGCGGACGGTATAGAAGCAGTTGCGCGACTGGCTGACCGGCTGCTCGGTGAAGACAAAGTCCGGCGCATCGCTGCGGGCCGCGCCGATCACCGCATCGATATGGCCCTGCCGCACCTCCTGCAGGGCCCGCGCCCAGTTGATCACGCGGTATTCGACGCGGATACCGGCCTCGGCAAAGATGTCGCGGGCCAGCTCGACATAGATGCCCGGCCGTGGCGAATCAGGCGCGCAGTTGACCGGGCACCAGAGGTCGCCGGCGATCACCAGGGTGTCCCCCGGCGCCTGCCCGCTCAGCAGCAGCGCAGCAAATCCCAGCCATGCCTGCCTCAGTCTGCGCATCCTCTGCCCTCATCCGTTATCAGCCTTCGCTGCGCACTCGTTTGACGGCATCCAGCCAGCCATCATAAAGACGGGCACGGTGAGCCTCGCCCATGCGCGGCTCGAAACGCCGGTCACGGTGCCACATCCGCGCAATGTCATCCAGGCTGGCATACAGCCCCAGCTGCAGGCCAGCCAGGTAGGCCACGCCAAGCGCCGTGGTTTCGGTGACTTCCGGGCGCTCGACCGGCACGCCGAGAATATCGGCGAGGAACTGCATGACCCAGTTATTGACCACCATGCCGCCGTCCACACGCAGCGCGCTGGGTGCTGCCGCGCCGTCCTGGCGCATGGCTTCGAGCAGGTCGCAGGTCTGGTAGCAGACCGACTGCAGGCCGGCGGTGACGATTTCCTTGATCCCGGTGTCACGGGTCAGACCAAAGATGGCGCCGCGCGCGCGCGGGTCCCAATAAGGTGCGCCGCGGCCGGTGAAGGCCGGCACCAGGTAGACACCACAGGCATCGCCCGTGGCCTCGGCCAGCGCCTCGGTATCGCGGGCGTGGCTGATCAGCTTGATGCCGTCGCGCAGCCACTGCACCGCCGCGCCGGCGACGAAGATGCTGCCCTCCACCGCATAGGTAGTCTGGCCCTTGAGGCGGTAGCCGACCGTGGTCAGCAGGCGGTGCTGGGACGCCACCGGGGTGGTGCCGGTGTTCTGGATCATGAAGCAGCCGGTACCGTAAGTGCTCTTGACCATGCCGGGCTGGAAGCAGGCCTGGCCGATCAGCGCGGCCTGCTGGTCCCCGGCCATGCCCAGTACCGGAATCGCCGCACCGAGCAACTCCGCCGTGGTGGTGCCGAAATCGGCGGCGCAGTCGAGTACCTCCGGCAGCAGGCTGCGCGGAATCTCGAACAGGTCGAGCAGCTCCTGATCCCACTGCTGGCTGTGGATGTTGAACAGCAGGGTGCGCGAGGCGTTGGTCGCATCGGTCTTGTGCGAGCGGCCGTCAGTCAGGCGCCACAGCAGGAAGCTGTCCACCGTGCCGAAGCGCAGCTCGCCACGCTCGGCGCGCTCGCGGGCGCCGGGCACCGTGTCGAGAATCCAGCGAATCTTGGTGGCCGAAAAATACGGATCGATCAGCAGGCCGGTCTTGGCCGCCACCGCCGCCTCATGGCCCTTTTCCTTCAGCCCGGCGCAGTAATCGGCGGTACGCCGGTCCTGCCAGACAATGGCCGGATGGATCGGTGTACCGGTCGCGGCCTCCCACACCAGGGTGGTTTCACGCTGATTGGTGATACCGATGGCGGCGATTTCCGACGCCTGCAGGCCGCTGTTCTGCAAGGCTTCGCGACAGACCTTGAGGGTGGTCAGCCAGATTTCCTCGCCGTCATGCTCGACCCAGCCATCCTTGGGGAAATACTGCTTGAACTCCTGCTGGGCGCTGGTCACCGGCAGCCCCTGGGCGCTGAAGACAATGGCGCGGCTGCTGGTGGTGCCCTGGTCGATGGCGAGAAGGTACTGGCTCATTGTTGTGCTCCGACACGCCCGTGCGGATGCGGACGCGCTTGATGGTTGAACGAATAAGGTTAGTCGCGGGCCAGCTCGGCAAATTGCCCGGCGGTCAGCTCAGCCAGCACGCTGGCGCTGAGCTCGACCTCGAGGCCACGCCGACCGGCGCTGACGTAGATGCTCGGCCACTGCCCGGCCGACTGGTCGATAAAGGTACGCAGGCGCTTCTTCTGCCCCAGCGGGCTGATGCCACCCAGCAGATAACCGGTGCTGCGCTGGGCCGCCTGAGGGTCGGCCATCTCGGCCTTCTTGGCGCCCGCCGCGCTGGCCAGCGCCTTCAGATCGAGGCTGCCGGCCACCGGCACCACCGCCACCAGCAGCTCGCCCTTCTCGGTGGCCGCCAGCAGGGTCTTGAACACCCGCGCCGGCTCCAGGCCGAGCTTCTCGGCAGCCTCCAGCCCGTAGGAAGCGGCCTTGGGATCGTGTTGATAGCTGTGCACGCGGTGTTCCGCGCGCTGTTTCTTGAGCAGATCGATGGCTGGCGTCATGTTCGTTTCCGAAAACAAACGAAAAGATGCGCTACCTTAACGGAAAAAACTGCCCCTGGCAGCCTGTATAATCCCGCCACCTCAAGGAGTGCCCGCATGACCCTAGCGCCACGCCAGCAACAGATTCTCGACCGTGTCCGCGACAGCGGCTACGCCAGCATCGATGAGCTGGCCCAGGCCTTTGCGGTGACTCCGCAGACCATCCGCCGCGACATCAACCAGCTGGCCGAACTCGGCTTGGTGCGGCGTACCCACGGCGGCGCGGCGAGCGAAGGCAGCAGCACGCGCAACACCGCCTACAGCATGCGCGCCGAGCAGATGCGCGAGGAAAAGCAGCGCATCGCCGAGGCGGTGGCGGCGGCCATTCCCGACCACGCCTCGCTGTTCATCAATATCGGCACCACCACCGAAGCCATCGCCCGCGCCCTGCTCAACCACCGCGGCCTCAAGATAATTACCAACAACCTGCACGTGGCCGCCACCCTGGCCGGCAAGGATGACTTCGAAGTGCTGGTGGCCGGCGGCATGGTACGCAGCGACGGCGGCGTGGTCGGCCAGGCGGCGGTGGATTTCATCCAGCAGTTCAAGGTCGACTTCGCCCTGGTCGGCATCAGCGGCATCGACGAAGACGGCAGCCTGCTCGACTTCGACTTCCAGGAAGTGCGCGTGTCGCAGACCATCATCGACAACGCCCGCCAGGTCTTTCTCGCCGCCGACTCCAGCAAGTTCGGTCGCAACGCCGTGGTGCGCCTGGGCTCACTGAGCCTGGTCGACCGCGTGTTCACCGATCATGCCCCGCCGGCCGCCATCGCCCAGCAGCTGCAGCAGCAGAAGATCCGCCTCGATATCGTCTGACGCCGCCCTCCCCTCTTGGAGTGAAAATCCGACCAGATGACTGGTCAGACGGCACAGCTTCGCCTAGACTATTTTCGGAAGTGAACATTAAAGTTCGATTTCGATAAGCCATTTCGAAAATCGATTTCGAAACGAGGACTCCGC
>CALMID010000339.1 GCA_937863915.1 uncultured Pseudomonas sp. | reverse complement strand
CTGCATCTGGCACTGCTTGATCTCGCTGTCCCAGTAGGCACCCTTGACCAGGCGCAGCGGCATCTTCGCGCCGAGCTCCTTGCCCAGCAGCGTCAGCCACACCAGCACCGGCAGGCAGCGCTTGGAATAGGCCTGAACCACCAGGCCGAACTCGCCCCAGCCGGCAATGGCCGGGTCGCGCATCAGCTTCTCGTAGAGTTCCAGCGACAGTTCCAGGCGGTCGGCCTCCTCCGCGTCCACGGAGATGCCGACATTCAGCTGGCGCGCGCGGATGGCCAGCTCGCGCACATTGGCGAACAGCTCGGTGAGCACGCGCTCGCGCTGCGCCACTTCGTAACGCGGGTGCAGCGCCGACAGCTTGATCGAGATCGACGGGCGCGGCCCCGGCCCCACTTGCGGCTCGGCGCCCACGGTATCGATGGCCTGACGGTAGTCGGCCATGTACTTCTCGGCGTCGGCCTGGGTCAGGGCCGCCTCGCCGAGCATGTCGAAGGAATAGGTGTAGCCCTGTTCGCGGCACGACCGGCCGTTCTTCAGTGCCTCGCTGATGCTGCGGCCCAGCACGAACTGCTTGCCCATCAGCTTCATGGCCTGGTTCATCGCCGCGCGGATCACCGGCTCGCCAGAGCGCTGGATCAGCTTGCCCAGCACGCTGCCGGCCTTGCCCTGCGGGTTGTCCAGGTTGACCACCTTGCCGGTCATGACCAGGCCCCAGGCGGCGAAGTTGACCAGCACGTTGTCACTCTTGCCGACATGCCGTTCCCATTCGGCGGCATTCAACTTGTCACGGATCAGCGCGTCGGCGGTCGCGGCGTCCGGCACGCGCAGCAAAGCCTCGGCCAGGCACATGAGCATGAGCCCTTCCTGGGTATCGAGGCTGTACTGGCGTAGCAGTGCGTCGAGGGTATCGACGGCATTGTCCCGGCTGCGCACCTGTTCGATCAGGGCGCGGGCATCGCGGCGGATAGCCTCGATACCGGCAGGGCCGGGGTCGGCGAGCTGCAGGAGCTCATACAGGTAGGCTTCCTCGTCGACGGCGTAATTGGCGCTGATGGCGGGGAAGAACTCGGCGGCTGTCTTTTTGAGAAAGTCGCCCTGCAAGACGTGACTGGCGGTGAACATCACGCCCCTCCTCTCTTGTGGAGAACTGTTGTTATTCGGTCTAGCCCATTGCCGGGTCGGCGTCCGATCAACAGGCGATCAGCACCAGTCCCAGGCGGGATAAGCGAATGTAGTGGCAGGGTGATGACAGCTTCTTGCAGGAAACTGCGGAGTTTTTGCAGAAAACTCCGCAGGGCAAAACGCTCGTTTGAACGCCAGCCGGCACTCGGCCCGGCGCAGGCGCCTGGGAGTCAGACCGAGGTAGCGGCGCATGGCCGTGGTCAGCGCGCTCTGGCTGGAAAAGCCGCATTCCTCGGCGATCCGCACCAGCGGCAGCGGGCTTTCCCGCAGCAGGCGGCTGGCATGATCGAGGCGGGTCTTGAGCAGGTACTGGTGCGGCGTCAGGCCGACGTCATCCTTGAACTGCGCATGGAAATGGCTCGGGCTCAGGCACACCACGCCGGCCAGTTCAGCCACGCTGATGCGCCGTGACAGGTGGCTGTTGATGTAGGCATCCAGGCGCTGCAGATCCAGCGCGCTCGGCGCCCGCCGCGGCTGCTCGCCGAACAGGCGCAGGTGCAGGGCGCGCAACAGCACGCCGCCCAGCGCACGGGCCAGCTGCGGGTCGCTGCCATAGCGGGCCAGTTCGGCGCCGGCATAGCTGAGCAGGTGATGGAAGTCGGCATCCAGGGTCGGGTAGCGCGGCACCTCGAACAGCTGGGCGAGCAGCGCGCCATCCTCATCCGCGCTCACCGGCTCGGCCAGGTCGAGGATCAGCATGCGGTTGTCGCCCACCCCGGCGAACTGGTGACCGGCATCGCCCGGCACCAGGCAGGCGCGCATCTGGCAGACCTCGCCACCACGGCCCCCCACTTCGAACTCGGCACGCCCGGACAGCGACAGCACCAACTGGTGGTGGTCGTGGGCATGTTCGTGGGCCTGGTCATCCAGGCGCAGCAGGCGGGCGTTGTACATGGGCGGCAGGTTCAGCGACAGATTCAGTCGTTACTGTAACCACTGCCGCACCACCGTGCGTCATCGCTGCGACTAACGGATAGGCCGGACTCTGGCCAGTATCTTGCTATCACCCTGCTGAACCCTGTTGTAGTGACTGGTCACAAGGAAGACTGCCATGCTGGAGTTCGGCATTTTCATCCTCAACCGTTGCGGCGCCCTGCGCGCCTGGCTACCCGCCCTGCTCGCCAGCCTCGCGGTGCTGCTGGCCTGGCAGCAACAGACAGGAGCAGCCATGGTCTTGCTGGGCCTGGCGCTGTATCTGCTGGCGGCGTTGCAGCAGCGCTGGCAGCGTCATGTGCGGCCCCTGCAGCAGACACTCATTCTGCTCGGCGAAAGCCTGGCCAGCCCGCCCCAGGGCGAAGCGCTGCTGGTGCGCTGCCGCGAGCAGCAGCGCATGGCCGAACGCCTGCGCAGCGAGGTGCAGTTCGCCAGCCAGGCCCTGGAGCAGATGGCCGAACACACCGAGACCCAGGCCAGCCAGCAGAGCCAGCGGGTCGCGATGATCGCGGCGGCCAGCGAACAGATCAGCCAGACCCTGCTGCAGATCCGCGAACATGCCGAGCACGCCATGCAGGCCTTCGGCCAAACGCACCAAAGAAGTGAGGATGGCTGCCAGGATGCCCACAAAGTGGGCAATGCGCTGTTCGATATCGAGCAGAGCCTGGGGCGCACCAGCGGCGCGGTTGGCGAACTGCTCAGCTGCACCGCCGCGGTGGAACAGGCCGTCGGCAGCATCCAGGGCCTGGCCAAGCAGACCCAGCTCTTGGCGCTAAACGCCTCCATCGAGGCGGCCCGCGCCGGCGAGCAGGGCCGC
>CALMID010000338.1 GCA_937863915.1 uncultured Pseudomonas sp. | reverse complement strand
TGACATCGCGCAGCTCGCCGTTGATCTGCAGAAACTCCACCACCGCCGTGCGCCCACGGGTGCCGCGGCCGTTGCACTGCGGGCAACCCTTGCCCACGAAGCAGCGGAAATTGTCCGGCACCTGCTGCGGGAACAGCTCGCGCAGGATCTGCGGGTCCGGCTCGGCGGGCACCTTGCAGTCCGGGCAGATGCGCTTGGCCAGGCGCTGGGCCATGATCGCCAGCAGCTCGCTGGCCAGCGAGTTGCGGTGCAGGCCGAGGTCGAACAGGCGCTGGATGGCGTCCACCGAGTCGTTGCAGTGCAGGGTCGAGAGCACCAGGTGGCCGGTCTGCGAGGCGCGCACCGCTTCCAGCGCGGTTTCGCCGTCGCGGATCTCGCCGACCAGGATCACGTCCGGGTCCTGACGGACGAAACTGCGCATGGCATCGGCAAAGGTGAAACCGATGTTGTTGCGCACGCGGGTCTGCTGGATGTTGTCGATGGCGTATTCGATCGGGTCCTCGACGGTGATCACCTTGCGCGTGCCGTCATCGGCCAGCTCCTGTAACCCGGCCGACAGCGTGGTGGTCTTGCCCGAGCCGGTCGGACCGACGATCAGCACCAGCCCCGAGGGGTTGTCGAGCAACCGGCGGTACTGGCGGGTGAGCCCCGGCGACAGGCCGAGGTCCTTGAGCGTCAGCGCGTGGCCGCTCTGCGGCAGCAGGCGGATCACCACGTGCTCGCCATGCAGCGACGGCTGGGTCTGGATGCGCAGGTCGTAGCTGGTCTCGCCAACCTTCAGCCGTGAACGCCCGCCCTGGGGCAGGCGGTGCTCGGCGATATCCAGCTGGGCGCGGGTCTTGATCACGTTGATCACCCCGGCCAGTTCCGCCGGCGTCAGCTGGTAGTGATGAAGGTCGTACAGATCGCCATCGACCCGCAGGCGGATGCGCACGCGCTGCTGGTAGCGCTCGATGTGCACGTCGCTGGCCTTCTCGCTCACGGCATCGAACAGGATCGCCTCGTAGATGGCCACCAGGTAGGGGCTGACCTGGTTGTCCAGATCCGCAGCGAAGGCTTCCGCCTCGCCGGCCAGGGCCTGCTGCGGCGGCGGCACGTAGCCGTCGCTCTTGCCGCTGATATTCAGTACCGACCACAGCCGGCGGAAGTCGTTGCTGGTCACCAGCACCTTGTCCACGCCGGTACAGGGGTGCATCTGTTCGAGCACTTCGCTCTTCACGTCCGGGTTGTCCGAGGCGATCACCAGGCGGCCGTCGCGCTTGCACACCGGCAGCAAGCGATGATGATCGAGGAAGGTGCGCGAGAAGCTCTGGAAGAACTGCTTGTCCAGCTCCTTGAACAGCTCGTCGGCCTCGGCGAAGCGGATACCCAGACGCTGGGCCAGGGCCTTGTAGGTGTTGATGTTGTCGATATCGACATGGCGCAGGATCGAATGCAGCACCGGCTTTTTCAGCAGCCTGGCCTCGGCACGCGCCACCTCGACCACCTTCTCGTCCACCAGACCGAGGTCGATCAGCGCCTCCGACGAGTCGCGGCTGAAATCGATCAGTCCCAGCTTGCTGATCTGCGCCCTTCCCTGTTCGTCGCGACGGCACTGCATGAGGTTGGCCCAGGGGCCGTTGCGCGTTCCCAGGTAAAAGATGGCGCCCTGCGGGCCGAGCTGGGGCAACAGGGATTCAGCCTCGCTCAGCTCGCAGCTGCTGATGATCAGGTCGTAGGGCGCCAGCTGAGGCAGGCCCTGACGCCCGTCGCCGCTGTGCAGGTGCAGATTGCCGGGCATGAACTTGGCGATATTGCCCCGGGCGATGGCGAGGATCTGCGGGTTGTTCTCGATCACCTGCACCTGGCGCACCAGACGCGAGAGCACCACCGGCAGGTAGCCGGAACCGGCGCCGATCAGCAGCACCTGCTCATTGCCACTGAGCGGCGGCAGGTAACCGAGCAGCGTGCGCACCACCAGGGTCGAGGGAATACTGTGGCCGGACAGCTGGGCGCTGAGGTCCGGCGAGGCGACGAACTGGGCGCGCGGAACATCCTTGAGCGCCTGCAGTGCGAGTGGGTCGAGTGCTCTCATGAACTTCCCGTGGGCCGACTGCGCGAAGAAGGACGCCGGGCGCTTGCCCGGCGACTGCAGGGGCCATTCTGTGGCGCCGCCCGCTTAACTGACAATAGAGCCAGATCAAGCCGGCGCCAAAGAAAACGGCCTCACCTGGAGGCCGTCATCTGAGCAGGGAAAGTGCGGGAGGAGCTACTGCACCTGCAGCCGGGGCGCGCCGCGCAGGCGATCGACCACGGCCGCCAGCAGCAGCGTCAGCGCCACCGGCAGCAGCCAGCCGAGGCTGTCGCCAGCCAGCGGCAGCTGGCCGATGGCGGCCGGCACCCAGGATTTGAGACCTGCCGCGCCCAGGCCATCGAACAGGCCAAACAGCAAGGTCACCGCCATGACCGGCACGAACACCCGGCGCGGTTCGCACCACAGGCTGCTCGCCAGGCTCAGGCCGACCAGCACAATGGCCAGCGGATACAGACCAACCAGCACCGGCACCGACACGCTGATCAGCTGGGTCAGGCCCTGGTTGGCCACCAGCAGGCTGAACAGCGCCAGGGCGATCACCACCGCGCGGTAGGACAGCGGCAGCAACTGGCTGAAGAACTCGCCACAGGCCGTCAGCAGGCCCACGGCCGTGGTCAGGCAGGCCAGGGTGATGACCACCGCCAGCAGCAGGCTACCGGCCGTGCCGAAGGTGTGCTGCACATAGCTGGAGAGAATCTGCACGCCATTCTGCGCGTCACCGGCAATACCCTGGCTGGTGGCGCCGAGGTAGAACAGCGCCACATACACCAGCGACAGACCGATGGCGGCAATCAGTCCGGCACTGACGGCATAGCGGGTGATCAGCGCCTCGTTGCGCACGCCACGGTCGCGGATGGCGGTGGCGATGACGATGCCGAACACCAGAGCGCCGAGGGTATCCATGGTCAGGTAGCCCTGCAGGAAACCCTGCAGCAGCGGCGCCTCACGGTAGGCCGGCGCACTCTCCCCCACCGCCCCAGCCGGTGCGAGCAGCGCCGCGCCGCCCAGTACCAGCAGCGCCGCCAGCAACACTGGAGTGATCCACTTGCCGATGCGGTCGACCAACTGGCCCGGATTCAGCGCGAGAAACAGCGCCACGGCGAAATAACCCAGGCTGTAGAGCCCCAGCGCAAGCGGGCTGTCGCCACTGAACGGCGCCATGCCCATCTCGAAGGCCACCACCGCCGTACGCGGCGTGGCGAACAGCGGGCCGATGGCCAGGTAGACCACCACGGCAAACAGCAGCCCGGCGCGGCGACCCAGCGGGGCAGTGAGTTTGTCCAGGCCGCCACCAACGCGGGCCAACGCCACCACGGTCAGCAGCGGCAGGCCGACACCGGTCAGCAGAAAGCCCAGCGCGGCGCTCCACACCTGCTCGCCGGCGGCCATGCCGGCACTGGGCGGGAAGATGATGTTGCCGGCACCAAGGAACAGGGCAAAGGTCATGAAGCCCAGGGCGAGCAGATCGAAACGATTGAGGCGATGCATAGAGGAATTACCACGACAGCGAGGGAGCCGACGACCGCAGCCGGCGGCGAAGGCCGCCACCTTACTGCAAGCCCCGGCGACGGGCATGTACCGGCGGGAAGTGCGTCACCCTGGTTAAAGCGCATGTCGCAAATTCGTAATTTTTCTGACCATACAGACAACTCTCTACTGCACCCAGACTGCCTCGCCATCCAGCCGCCCGGCCAGTTGCGGGGCCTGCAGCTGCTGCGCCGCCAGGTGCGTCTGCACGGCCTGCAGCAGGGGGCGCTTGAAGGCACTCTGAAACCGATGGGCCAGCCCGGGAATCAGCACCAGCTCGCTGCCGCGGATATGCGCCGCCACGTGCACGCCGTGCATCACCGGCAACAGGGGATCGGCGGTGCCGTGCACCACCAGGGTTGGCACGCGCAGGCGGTTGAGCAACTCGACCCGACTGGGTTCGGCCAGCACGGCCAGCAGCTGGCGCTGGATGCCCTGCGGGTAGTGAGCGCGGTCGTAGCTGCGTGCCGCCTGACGCAACAGCGCGGCACGGTCATCCTGCACCTGCGGACTGCCGAGGGCCGCCAGCAGGTCGGCCTGTTGCTCCAGTGCCACCTGGCGGTTGGGCGCCTCGCGCCGCGCCAGCAACTCCAGCAACTGCGCACGGGGAGCCGGCAGGCCCTGGGCACTGCTGCTGGTCATCAGCAGCGTCAGGCTGCGCACCCGCTCGGGGGCCAGGTCGGCCATGTGCTGGGCGATCATCCCGCCCATGCTGGCACCGAGTAGATGAAACTGCTCGATGCCCAACTGATCCATCAGTTGCAGGCCATCAGCCGCCATGTCGCGCAGGTGATACGGCGCCTCGACCGGCAAGCCCAGGCGATAGCGGATGGCCGCGTAGGTCAGGCTGGCTTCCGGTTCCTCGCCCTTGAGGCGCGACAGGCCGACGTCACGGTTATCGAAACGAATCACCCGCCAGCCGGCCTGGCACAGGCTGCCCAGCACCTCGTCCGGCCAGTCGATCAGTTGCCCGCCCAGGCCCATCACCAGCAGCAGGGCCGGATCGCTGTCGCGGCCGATGCTCTGGTAGGTCAGGCGCACCTCGGCCAGGTCGGCCATGGCCGTGGGGGCACGCGTGTCGCAGGGTGAGGCGGCAATAGTCGCCGATGCGCCCAACAGGGCGACGAAAAGGAGTAACCAGCGCATGGGGAGTCCATCCAGAGCGGAGCATTACGGCAAGCGGCAAGTCTGGCCAAACGCCGGCTGCGGCGCTGCCACAAAGCCGTGACAGTTTGATGAAGCCCGCCGAACGGTCGTGACTCACCGCAGCCTTATCCCGATACCCAGGTTCAGCAAGCACGGCAGGCATTCGACCAGTAGAATCCACGCCCCACTCTGTCGATCCGTCCGCCATGTCCAGTACCGCCTACAACACCCTGCAGCAACACCTGATCGAGGCCTTGGGCTCGCCGCCCGATGAAGCTCGCCGCCTGTTCC
>CALMID010000337.1 GCA_937863915.1 uncultured Pseudomonas sp. | reverse complement strand
GGCTGCTCCTCGACCGCCAGACCGATCATCTGCCACCAGCGTGGCGCGTAGTACACGCTCTGGCTCTGCAGGTCCCAGTCCCAGGGCGCATCGTTGGAGCCGAGCAGCACCAGGCGCAGGCGCTCCTCGGATTTGCGCAGGGCCTGCTCGGTGCGCTTGAGTTCGGTGATCTCGGTGAAGCACACCACCACCTCGCTGAGCTGGCCGCCGTTATCCAGTACCGGAAAGGCATTGCACATGGCCCAGATCAGCTCGGTGACATCGTTGCGCCTGACCCCCACCACGAGGTTCTGCACGCGCTGACGGTCGCGCAGTACCTGATTGACCGGGTAATCCTCCAGCGCCAGCGGTATGCCTTCGGCTCTGAGGAATTGCCACTGCGGGTCGATGGCCTCCAGGCCGCGCATCTGCTCCAGGCTCAGCCCCAGCAGGTCGCAGGCGCGGGCGTTGGCCTGGAGGATTTCCGAGTGGGCACCATGCACCACGACGCCAGCGGGAATGTGTTCGATCAGGTCTAGATAGCGTTGCTCGCTGGCCTGCAGCTCCAGTTCGATCTGCTTGCGGATGCTGATGTCATGCAGGGTGCCCAGGCAGTGGCTGAAAGCCCCGGCGGCCGTGTGCAGTGGCACCAGGTGCAGCTCGGCCCAGTACAGTTCGCCGTTGGGGCGTTGCTGGCACAGCTCGCCCCGGAAGCTGGCTTCGCCGGCGAGGGCCGCGAGGATGGCCGCATGCTGCTGCGGACTGCTCAGCGGATGGAGAAGGAAGTCCGCGGTTTTGCCGATCAGCATGGCCTCGCTGAGGCCGCAGATGTTCAGCAGCGCCGCATTGGCCATCACCACCTGCTGCAGGTGATTGGTGATGAACACGCCCTGCGGCAGGTCGGCCATCAGGGTCGGCGCCAGTTCGCTGGGCAGGTTGGGCAGTTCCAGGGTGGCAGTCAGATCATGGCTCATGGTGTCTTGTCGGCACTCGAATAATGCAGAGCAGCGACGCTGCGTTTATCCGTACAGCGTAGACCCTGGCGTGTCAGTCTGGCGATGGGCCGAGCATCAGCTCCGGGCGCACCCAGGCATCGAAGTCAGCCGCACTGACCAGCCCCAGGTCGAGCGCCGCCTGGCGCAGGCTCAGGCCTTTGGCATGGGCATGCTTGGCGATGGCGGCGGCCTGGTCGTAACCGATGTGCGGACTGAGTGCGGTCACCAGCATCAGCGAGTGTTCCAGCAGCGCCTGAATCCGCTCGCGATCGGCCTGGATACCCCGCGCGCAGTGCACCTCGAAGCTGTGCATGCCGTCGCTGAGCAGGCGTACGCTGCTGATGAAGTTATAGGCGATCAGCGGCTTGCACACATTCAGCTCGAACTGCCCGTGGGCGCCGCCGAGGCTCAGCGCCACGTCGTTGCC
>CALMID010000336.1 GCA_937863915.1 uncultured Pseudomonas sp. | reverse complement strand
TGCCCCCGCACTTCTTCTCGGCATCGGTGCCACCCCTCGGCCCGTATGAGCATTGGCCAGATCAGCAGCGGATGTTTATGCAGGTGCTGATTGTGTTGGCGCTGACCGAAAACTGACCCAGTAGAGGCTGTTCTGCCGACTGAAAACTGACCCAGGTGTTCAACTGCTTCTGCTCAATTTTTGAGCAGGAGAACACAGGGTGATCAGTATGGAAATGATGGGCAAAATCCGCCGGATGTATTTCCGCGACAAGCTGTCGCTGCATGAGATAGCCAAGCGCACCGGGTTGGCGCGCAACACGATTCGCAAGTGGGTCAGAGCACCTGAGGCCAAGCCGCCGGTCTACCAACGCCGCGCGATCTTCAACAAACTCAGCCCTTTTCACGCCACGCTGGAGCAGGCGCTAAAAGCCGATTCGCTGCGGCCCAAGCAACAGCGGCGCAGTGCCAAGGCGCTGTTGGCGCAAATCAAAGCCGAAGGTTATGACGGTGGCTACAGCCAGCTCACCGCGTTTATCCGTGCCTGGCGAGGGGGACAGGGCAAGGCGTCGCAGGCCTTTGTGCCGCTGACCTTTGCTCTTGGCGAGGCGTTTCAGTTTGACTGGAGCGAGGAAGGCTTGCTGGTCGGCGGCATTTACCGGCGTATGCAGGTGGCACATCTGAAGCTGTGTGCCAGCCGTGCGTTCTGGCTTGTGGCGTATCCGAGCCAGGGCCATGAGATGTTATTTGACGCCCATACACGCTCGTTCGGCTCCTTGGGCGGCGTGCCGCGCCGGGGCATCTACGACAACATGAAGACCGCCGTCGACAAGGTCAATAAGGGCAAAGGCCGGGCGGTGAATGCGCGCTTTGCGGTGATGTGCGCGCATTACCTGTTCGATCCGGACTTCTGCAACGTCGCCGCTGGTTGGGAAAAGGGCATCGTTGAAAAGAACGTGCAAGACAGCCGCAGGCGTATCTGGCTAGACGCCCAGGACTGCCAGTTTCACTCCTTCGAGGAACTCAATGCCTGGCTGGGCCAGCGCTGCCGCGCGCTTTGGAACGAGCTGACGCACCCTCAATACAGCGGGCTGAGTGTGGCCGAAGTGCTGGAGTTGGAGCGCGCTGAACTGATGCCTGTGCCAGCGCCATTCGACGGTTACGTCGAGCGGCCTGCGCGGGTCTCCAGCACCTGCCTGGTCAGCGTCGGGCGCAACCGCTACTCGGTGCCGTGTGAGTACGCGGGTAAGTGGGTCAGCAGCCGTTTGTATCCGACGCGAATCGAGGTGGTGGCTGACGACGCGCTGATCGCCAGCCATGTCCGCTTGCTGGATCGCGACCAGGTCAGCTATGACTGGCAGCACTACCTCCCGCTGATCGAACGCAAGCCCGGTGCGCTGCGCAACGGCGCGCCCTTTGCTGATCTGCCGGCGCCGCTGCGTCAGCTTAAGCACGGTCTGGGGCGTCATGCCGGCGGTGACCGGATCATGGCGCAAGTCCTGGCTGCCGTACCGGTCGCCGGACTCGATGCCGTGCTGGTAGCCGTTGAGCTGGTACTGGAGAGCGGCAGCCTGAGCGCCGAACACATCCTCAATGTCGTGGCACGGCTGACAGCATCCGAACCACCACCCAGCGTCGAAACCCACTTGTCGCTCAAGGAAGCCCCCGTCGCTAACACGGCGCGCTACGACCGCCTGCGTGGCCAGGCCGAGGAGGTCGGTCATGCGTGATTTGATGGCGGAACTCAAGGAGCTGCGCCTGCACGGCATGGCCACGGCCTGGGCGGAGTTAACTGCACAGGGTGAGTCGAACACAGCCTCGTCCAAGTGGCTGCTCGAACACCTGCTGGAACAAGAGCACACAGATCGCGCCATGCGCTCGGTGAGCCACCAGATGAACATGGCCAAGCTGCCGATGCACCGCGATCTGGCCAGCTTCGATTTCAACGCCTCTAGCGCCGACGCACGCCTGATCAGCGAGCTGGCCAGCCTGGCCTTTACCGACACCGCGCAGAACGTGGTGCTGATCGGTGGGCCAGGCACCGGTAAAACCCACCTAGCCACCGCGCTGGCCGTGTCCGGCATCACCCGGCACGGTAAGCGCGTGCGCTTCTACTCCACGGTCGATCTGGTCAATCTGCTGGAGCGCGAAAAACACGACGGCAAAGCCGGGCGGATCGCCCAGGCACTGCTGCGCATGGATCTGGTCATCCTCGACGAACTGGGTTATCTGCCGTTCAGCCAGGCTGGCGGTGCGTTGCTGTTTCACCTGCTGTCCAAGCTGTACGAACACACCAGCGTGGTGATCACCACCAACCTGAGCTTCGCCGAATGGTCGAGCGTGTTCGGCGACGCCAAGATGACCACCGCCCTGCTGGATCGGCTGACCCACCACTGCCACATCGTCGAAACCGGTAACGAGTCCTATCGCCTGCAACACAGTAGCTTGGCGGCCCAGGCCAAGATCAAATCACGGGAGCGAAAGCGTAAGGGCGGCCAGGAACCGGAGGACGATGAGCCGTTCTGATTTCATGGCGACGACGGCCTGCTACATGGCTGCGTGTGGCAGGTCTTAAACAACTGAACTGGGCTAGCGAAGGAGTGGGGGCAACAGCAGCTGCGCTGGTAGACTTATCCACAGTTGCTGGTAACAAAATCAGCAATCCGCCCTGGGTCAAATTTCAATCGGCAGGGTGGGTCAATTTTCCATCAGCGCCAACAATCCTTCGCGCTCTCGCCGGCCGGCGACCGGGTGGCGGTGCGCCATTCGGGCAGCTACCTGCCGCCGCAGCTGGCGGTGCTCGATGCCAGCGGCGAGCGCCTGCGCGAGCTCACCGACACCCGCACGCCGGAGTTCACGGCGCGCCAGTGGAGCGCCCCGCAGTACGTGCAGGTGCCGAGCCGGCATGGCGCCGGCATCGTGTGGGGCAAGTTCTATGCGCCGGCGACCCTGGAGCCGGGCCGCAAGTACCCGCTGGTGTTGTTCCTGCACGGCGCCGGCGAGCGCGGCGATGACAAC
>CALMID010000335.1 GCA_937863915.1 uncultured Pseudomonas sp. | reverse complement strand
CGCAAGGAGCCAGACCATGATCCGTCGCACCCCGCTCGCGCTGTCCGTTCTGCTCGCCATGGGCCTCACCGGCACCGCTCAGGCCGCCGGCACCCTCAACTTCGCCAACTGGTCGGACTACTACCCGCCGGAGCTGCTGAAGAAGTTCGAGGCCGACACCGGCATCAAGGCCACCCTGGATGCCTACGACTCCAACGAAACCCTGCTGGCCAAGCTCAAGGCCGGCGGCGGCAACTACGACGTGATCGTGCCGTCCGACAGCTTCATCCAGATCATGGTGCAGGAAGACCTGCTGCAGAAGTTCGACAAGAGCCAGCTGCCCAACCTGAAGAACCTGGCGCCGACCTTCCAGACCCTCGACTTCGACCCGGGCCACGACTACACCGTGCCCTACCTGTGGGGCACCACCGGCTACAGCTACGACGCCAAGGCCGTACCGGGCGGGGTGATCGAAGAGAGCTGGAAGGCCTTCTTCGAGCCGCCGGCCGAGCTCAAGGGCAAGGTGGTGGCGCTCAACTCGGCCGATGACCTCTATCCGCCGGCGGCGCGCTACCTGGGCATCGATGTGTGCACCGAAAACCCGCAGGACGCCAAGAAGATCCAGGACCTGCTGCTCAAGCAGAAGGACATGCTGGCCATGTACAACAGCGACGGCACCATCGAGCGCATGGCCGCCGGTGAAGTGGCCATGCACCAGCAGTGGAACGGCGCCTTCCACCGCGCCAAGGAACAGCGCGACAGCCTGGTCTACGTCTATCCGAAGGAAGGCATCAGCGCCTTCATCGACAACTTCGCCATTCCCAAGGGCGCCAGCAACGTCAAGGAAGCCCACGTCTTCATCAACTGGATGATGCAGCCGGAAAACATCGCCGCCGCGTCCAACTTCGCCAAGTACAACAACGCCATCGCCGGCGCCGAGCAGTTCATGGACAAGGCGCTGTTCGAGGATCCGGCCATTAACACGCCGAAAGACAAGCTCGACCGCCTGCGCCCCTTCCAGCTGTGCTCGCCGAAGGCGCTGAAGCTGCGTAGTACGGTGTGGACCAAGCTCAAAAAATAAACCCCTCACCCTGACCCTCTCCCCACCGGGGAGAGGGTGTCTCAACAATCCGATTCACGGGCGCCAAATGCGTCCGGGGAGCCTCTCATGCTGACGATTTACAGCGACGACCATCACCTGCACCACGGTGCCGCCGAACTGATCGATGGCACCTTCAAACCCTGCTTCGAGATGCCCAGCCGCGCCGACATGGTGCTGGCCCGCGCCAAGGCGGTGAACCTCGGCCCGATCGCCGCGCCGCGCGAGTTCGGCCTCGACCCGGTGCGCCGCGTGCACAGCGAAGGTTTTGTGCGTTTCCTGCAGAACGCCTGGAGCGACTGGACTGCTCTGGGCCGCAGCCACGACATGCTGCCGATGACCTGGCCGGTGCGCCGTCTGCGCGACGTCGAACCCGACACCATCGACGGCAAGCTGGGCTACTACAGCTTCGACGCCGGAGCGCCCATCACCGCCGGCACCTGGAAAGCCATCACCGCCTCGGCCAACGTGGCGCTGACCGGCCAAGCCGAGCTGGCCAAGGGCGCGCGCGGCGTGTTCTCCCTGTGCCGCCCGCCAGGCCACCATGCCGCGGCCGACTACATGGGCGGCTACTGCTACCTGAACAACGCCGCGATTGCCGCCCAGGCCATGCTCGACCAGGGCGCCAGCCGGGTCGCCATCCTCGACGTCGACTACCACCACGGCAACGGCACCCAGGACATCTTCTACGACCGTGGCGACGTGCTGTTCACCTCGATCCACGGCGACCCGCGCTTTGAGTACCCGTACTTCCTCGGCTTTGCCGACGAGAAGGGCGTGGGCGTGGGTGAAGGCTTCAACTTCAACTACCCGCTGGCCGCCGGCAGCGACTGGTCGGTATGGAGCCTGGCGCTGGCCGCCGCCTGCCGGCAGATCGCCGCCTACGGCGCCGACGCACTGGTGGTGTCGCTGGGCGTGGATACCTTCAAGGAAGACCCGATCTCCCAGTTCAAGCTGGACAGCCCGGACTACACGCGTATGGGTGAAGTCATCGGCCGGCTCGGTCTGCAGACCCTGTTCGTCATGGAAGGCGGCTACGCGGTGGAAGAGATCGGTATCAATGCCATCAACGTGCTGCAGGGCTTCGACAGCACCCAGCGCTGAACGCGCCGCAACAAAAAGGCCCGGCAATTGCCGGGCCTTTTCACTGAAGCGGAGTCGTCTTTACAGCACGCGGGTGCTGAAACGGCTGAGACCGACCAGTTCGATGTCCAGTTGCTCGCCGCTGGCCAGCGGGCCGACGCCGGCCGGGGTGCCGGTGGACACCACGTCACCCGGCTGCAGGCTGAAGTGTCCGGCAATGTGCTGGATCAGGCCGATGATCGGGTTGAGCATGTCGCGGCTGTTGCCGTCCTGACGCAGCTGGCCGTCGATGGACAGGCGGATGCCGATGTCACGCACATCCTCCACCGCATCCGCCGCCACGAACGGTGCCAGCACGTAGGCGCCGTCGAAGCTCTTGGCCAGCTCCCAGGGCAGGCCCTTTTCTTTCAGCTTGGCCTGTACGTCACGCAGGGTCAGATCCAGTGCCGGAGCGTAGCCGGAGATGGCATCGCGCACCTCCTCCTCGGAAGGCTGCTTCGACAGCGGCTTGCCGATCAGCACGGCAATCTCCGCCTCGAAATGCACCGCGCCACGGTCCTGCGGGATGGAAAAACTCTCATCCAGCGCCACGGTGCAGCTGCCCGGCTTGATGAACAGCAGCGGCTCGGTGGGGATCGGGTTGTTCAGCTCGGCGGCATGCTCGGCGTAATTGCGCCCGACACAGACCACCTTGCCCAGCGGGAAGTGGATCGGCGTGCCGTCGGTGTAATGGTGCTGGTAACTCATCCGCTTTTCTCCGAATCAAATGCCCATGAAGCGTTACGAGCGATGGTCAGGCTAGGCGGCGGAGTCGGGAAAAAGCGGAGTTGGCAGGTGCCAATGAGCATTTTTCCTGGCTGCGCCAACAACGCCTGGCCGAGCGCAGTAGCTTCAGACGGGGAAGATTTTGCCGGGGTTCATGATCCCGTTCGGATCGAACACCGCCTTGACCGCCTTCATATAGGCGATTTCCGCCTCGGAGCGGCTGTAGTGCAGGTAGTCACGCTTGGTCATGCCCACGCCGTGCTCGGCGCTGATCGAGCCGTTGTACTTCTGCACGGTCTCGAACACCCACTTGTTCACCGTCGCGCACTTGGCGAAGAACTCGTCCTTGGACAGGTTATCCGGCTTGAGGATATTCAGGTGCAGGTTGCCGTCGCCGATGTGGCCGAACCACACCACCTCGAAGTCCGGGTAGTTCTCGCCGACGATGCGGTCGATGTCGTGGAGGAACGCCGGCACCTTGCTCACGGTGACCGAGATATCGTTCTTGTACGGGGTCCAGTGGCTGATGGTCTCGGAGATGTACTCGCGCAGCTTCCACAGGTTCTGCAGCTGCTGCTCGCTCTGGCTCATCACGCCATCCAGCACCCAGCCCTGCTCGACGCAGTATTCGAAGGTTTCCAGGGCCTGGTTGGCCACTTCCTCGGTGGTCGCCTCGAACTCCAGCAGGGCATAGAACGGGCAGTCGGTCTCGAAAGCCGGCGGCACGTCGCCACGGGCCATGATCTTGGCCAGCGCCTTGTCGGAGAAGAACTCGAAGGCGGTCAGATCCAGCTTGCCCTGGAAGGCGTGCAGTACCGGCATGATCGAATCGAAGTCCGGGGTACCCAGAACCATGGCGGTGAGGTTCTTCGGCGCGCGGTCCAGGCGCATGGTGGCCTCGACCACAAAGCCCAGGGTACCTTCGGCACCGATAAACAGCTGGCGCATGTCGTAGCCGGTGGCGTTCTTGATCAGGTCGCGGTTCAGTTCCAGCAGTTCGCCGGTGCCGGTGACGACCTTGAGGCCGGCGACCCAGTTGCGGGTCATGCCGTAGCGAATGACCTTGATCCCGCCGGCATTGGTGCCGATATTGCCGCCAATCTGGCTGGAACCGCTGGAAGCGAAATCCACCGGGTAGTACAGACCCTTGTCCTCGGCGAACTGCTGCAGCTGCTTGGTCACCACGCCCGGCTGGCACACGGCGGTGCGGTCGTATTCGTTGAATTCCAGAATCTGGTTCATGTAGTCGAACGCCACCACCACTTCGCCATTGGCCGCGACGGCGCCGGCAGACAGGCCGGTACGGCCACCGGACGGCACCAGGGCGACCTTGTGCTGGTTGGCCCAGCGCACCACGGCCTGCACCTGCTCGATGGTCTTGGGGAAGACGATGGCGGTCGGGGCGGGGGCGAAATGCTTGGTCCAATCCTTGCCGTAGGCGTTCAGCGAATCGGCGTCGGTGAGTACCTTGCCGGCATCCACCAGGGTCTTCAGCTCTTCGATCAGCGCAGGATTGGTCATTCGCGGAACTCTCAAAGTATTCATGGTCACCCTGAGCACGCTTCATCGGCCAGGGGTGGGTATTTCGGGGGGCTCATATGCTAGCATACGCCCCCCGCGAATCGTGCCAGCGCCCGACTCGCGGCCCGCGCCAGCCGCTTGCTGGCCGCTTTCCCAGTCATACATCACGGGACAACAGGTACTCCGATGAGCAAGACCTCTCTCGACAAGAGCAAGATCAAGTTCCTTCTTCTCGAAGGCGTGCACCAGAACGCTGTCGACACCCTGAAGGCTGCCGGCTACAGCAACATCGAGTACCTCAAAGGCGCACTGTCCGATGACGAGCTGAAAGAGAAGATCGCCGACGCTCACTTCATCGGCATCCGCTCGCGCACCCAGCTGACCGCCGAGGTCTTCGACTGCGCCAAGAAGCTGGTCGCCGTCGGCTGCTTCTGCATCGGCACCAACCAGGTTGACCTGAACGCGGCCCGCGAGCGCGGCATCGCCGTGTTCAACGCCCCCTATTCCAACACCCGCTCGGTGGCCGAACTGGTGCTGGCCGAAGCCATCCTGCTGCTGCGCGGCATCCCGGAGAAGAACGCCTCCTGCCACCGCGGTGGCTGGATCAAGTCGGCGGCCAACTCCTTCGAGATTCGCGGCAAGAAGCTCGGCATCGTCGGTTACGGCTCCATCGGCACCCAGCTGTCGGTAATGGCCGAAGCCATGGGCATGCAGGTGTTCTTCTACGACGTGGTCACCAAGCTGCCGCTGGGCAACGCCACTCAGGTCGGCAACCTGCACGATCTGCTGGGCATGTGCGACATCGTTTCCCTGCACGTACCGGAACTGCCGTCCACCCAGTGGATGATCGGCGAGAAGGAAATCCGCGCCATGAAGAAGGGCGGCATCCTGATCAACGCCGCCCGCGGCACCGTGGTCGAGCTGGATCACCTGGCCGCTGCCATCAAGGACGAGCACCTGATCGGCGCCGCTATCGACGTATTCCCGGTCGAACCCAAATCCAACGATGAAGAGTTCGAGAGCCCGCTGCGTGGCCTGGATCGCGTGATCCTGACCCCGCACATCGGTGGCTCCACCGCCGAAGCGCAGGCCAACATCGGCCTGGAAGTGGCCGAGAAGCTGGTCAAGTACAGCGACAACGGTACCTCGGTGTCGTCGGTCAACTTCCCGGAAGTCGCCCTGCCGGCGCACCCGGGCAAGCACCGCCTGCTGCACATCCACGCCAACATCCCGGGCGTGATGAGCGAGATCAACAAGGTGTTCGCCGACAACGGCATCAACATCTGTGGTCAGTTCCTGCAGACCAACGACAAGGTCGGCTACGTGGTGATCGACGTCGACGCCGAGTACTCCGACCTGGCGCTGGAGAAGCTGCAGCACGTCAAGGGCACCATCCGCAGCCGCGTGCTGTTCTAAGCACCCGCTGCAACGAAAAAGGGAGGCCTCGGCCTCCCTTTTTCATGCCTGCGATTCCTGCTGCGCAAGCCAAGACTCGGCCTGCGCCAGCTCCTCCTCGTTGAGCACGAGAACCCCGGCACGACGCAGGGCCGCCGCCGTCACGCCTTCGCCCGACACGCGCACGCCACTGAAACTGCCATCGTAATTCTCGTGATTGCCGCAGGAGGGGCTGCGCGCCTTGAGCACCGCCAGGCGGATACCGTGCTCCGCGCACAGCCGCAAGGCTTCCCGTGCCCCGGCCAGGAATGCCGGGCTGACATCGACGCCATCCACCGTCAGCACCGCCAGCTCGCCATCCAGCACCCGCGCCCCTTGCCCACCGGCAATCTCGGCCGGCGGCCGCGGCGTCGGCAAGCCGCCAAAGACCTCAGGACACAAGAGCACCACTCGCCCCTCGGCCTGCCAGCGCAGCAACAGGTCCAGCGGGCCATGAGCGCCACCGTCATAACGCACCGGCTGCCCGAGCAGGCAGCGGCTGACCAGAATCTTTTCCATAAGCCCCTTGTGGCCTGAGGTAACAGGCGCTGTCCCGGGATCACCGCCTCGCCGCGAATGCCCGCCGGCAAAGCGCAACCTTAGTTGTAGAAAACAGCCAGAACCCGACCTTCGGCTGCTCTGGGGCGCGAACTGCCGCCCCCATCCTTCGGCGGGAACCGGCGGCCCGCCCTAGTGAGGAGGCGCCCCCCGCGCGCACACTGCCGCGCACAACAACATCACCTCGCCACGGATTGCCGCCATGCTCAAAACAGTCACCCTCGCGCTGGCCTGCTGTTCGGCACTGTTCAGCCTGAACGCCCAGGCCGCCCTGCAGGCGCTGGATAATCAGGACCTGCGCGACGTCACCGGCCAGGCCGGGATCACCCTGACCCTCGATCTCAAGACCCAGACCGGCAAGGTCGCCTGGGAGGACGATGGCAACAGCCTGCAGATCCGCAACCTGGTGATCGACAACGGCTGCGTGGCGCCAGGCGCCTGCCCAGTCGGTGTCGCCTATGGCGCGGCCAAACTGTACTTCATCAGCGGGCTGGTCAACGCCCCGACCCTCAAGGTCGATGTGGTTGACCAGGGCGGCACGAAGAAGCTGCAACTGCAATTGCCCGATCTGAAGACCACCAGCGACCAACTGATCGCCGACGGCATCATCACCCAGCCGCTGACCATCCGCCTGCGCGTCGCCGGTGAACTTGGATTGGGCAATCAGGGCGCGCCAGGCTCCAGCACCCTGGGCGCCTTCGAGATTCGCGACATCAGCGATATCCGAAGCACCATCCGCGTCTGGGGCCACTGATTCAGAACGGCGCCTGCCCGCGGCGGCGGAACCAGCCGGTCAGCGACAG
>CALMID010000334.1 GCA_937863915.1 uncultured Pseudomonas sp. | reverse complement strand
CAGCAGCAGGCCTGTCTTTCCCAGTTGTGGTTGCTGGCTGATCGTGCGGCCGAGTTCTATCCCGCACTCGCCGTCAAGCAATTTGTCAATGACAGCGATATCGAAAGGATTGCCTCCTTGCGCAGCCTGCAGCATGGATTCCATGGCTTCCCTGGCCGAGCTTGCGGTAGTGCAGCTCGCATTAAGGTGCAGGATTTTCTTGCTGATAATCTGGCAATTGATAGCACTGTCATCGACCAGGATGATGCGTTTGCCGCTGAGGGTGCTGAGATCGGGGGAGGGCGCATTTCTGGTTTCAGTGGAAAATGGCAGGCGGATATCAAGCCAGAATTCTGAGCCATTCCCTGCCTTGCTGCTGGCACCGACATGCCCCCCCATCAGGTCAGCCAGTTGGCGGCAGATGCTCAGTCCCAGGCCGGTGCCGCCAAATTTGCGGGTTGTTGACGTATCAGCCTGGCTGAACGGCTCGAAGATCTTGCGGATTTTTTCAGGTTCGATACCGATTCCGCTGTCGATTACGCTGATCCGGTACAATGCGTCAGTGGCAGTGACATCGCTCATCGTCGCGGAGATGATGACGTGGCCAGCCTCGGTAAACTTGATGCTGTTGCTGAGGAAGTTGGTAGCAATCTGCATCATGCGATGACCATCGCCCAGCACCATTCTCTGGTAGATGCCGGGTTCAATGTCTATGAGCAGGTTGAGCCCTTTTTCCTTGGCCTTGTAGTACATCACGTCGGCCAGGTCTTCCAGTGATTTGCCCAGATTGAAGCTGGCAACATCAATCTCTAGCTTGCCTGCCTCGATCTTGGAAAAGTCCAGGATGTCATTGATGATGGTCATCAGGGATTCGGCAGAATACTGTATTGCCCGCAGGTAATTCTGCTGCTCTTCGGTCATGCCTGTGTCTTTCAATAGCGATGCCATGCCAATGACGCCATTCATCGGTGTGCGGATTTCATGGCTCATGGTGGCGAGGAATTCTGACTTGACCTTCGCTGAGCGTTCGGCCTGTTCCTTGATTTCTGTCAGTTCGCGGGTGCGTTCTGCTACGCGTTTTTCCAGCAGGCGGTTTGACTCTTCGAGTTGGTGGT
>CALMID010000333.1 GCA_937863915.1 uncultured Pseudomonas sp. | reverse complement strand
CCAGACACTGCCCTCGCTGGGTACGTCGAGGCCGCCGAGCATGTTCAGCAGGGTGCTCTTCCCCGAACCGGACGAACCGACGATGGCCACGCGCTCGCCGGCGTGCAGTTCCAGCTCGACCCCGGCCAGCACCTGTACCGACTGCGGGCCTTCCTCGTAGGACTTGCCCAGGTTGCGACAGCTCAGAACCGCCTTATCACTCATAACGCAAAGCCTCCGCAGGCTGCGTGCGCGAGGCACGCCAGGCCGGATACAGGGTCGCCAGGAAACTCAGCAGCAGTGCCGCGCCACAGATCAGCAGCACATCCTGAGCCATCACCTGGGACGGCAGATAATCGATGAAATACACGTCGGAATTGAGGAACTGGTGACCCAGCGCGCCTTCCAGCCAGCGCACGGCGGCACTCACATTGAGCGCGGCGAGAATGCCCAGCACGCAGCCGATGGCGGTGCCGATCACGCCGATCACCGTCCCCTGGACCATGAAGATGGCGAGGATCTGCCGCGGTGTGGCGCCCAGGGTGCGCAGAATGGCGATGTCCGAACGCTTGTCGTTGACCACCATGATCAGCGTGGAAATGATGTTGAAGGCTGCCACCGCAATGATCAGCAGCAGCAACATGCCGATCATCGACTTCTCCATGCGGATGGCCTGGTACAGATTGCCGTGGCTGCGCGTCCAGTCACTGGCGTAATAGTCGTAATCCTTGTTCGAGCGGTCACGCACCAGCTCCCAGGCCAGCTGCGGCGCCTGGAACAGGTCATGCAGCTTCAGGCGCAGGCCCTGCACATGATCGGGCTTCCAGCGGTGCAGGCGGCCGGCATCGGCGATATGCACCAGGCCGAGGTAGCCATCCAGCTCGCCGGCGCCCACGTGAAACAGCCCCACTACGGTGAAGCGCTTCATCCGCGGGAACACGCCGGCAGGTGTCACCGCCACATCCGGCGCGATGAAGGTGACCTTGTCGCCGATTTTCACGCCCAGGTTGTTGGCCGCCTTGTCACCGATGACGATGCCGAACTCACCGGGCTGCAGGCTGGCCAGGCTGCCCTGCTCGGGCAGGAAGAAGCGCGAGATGATCGACACGCGGTCTTCCAGCTCCGGCTGCACGCCATTGAGCAGTACCTTTTGCACCACACCGTTGTTGCTCAGCAGGCCACGCAGCTGAATGAACGGCGCCACCGCGGCGACTTCCGGACGAGCGCTCAGTTCGTCGCTGAGTTCATGCCAGTTGCCCAGCGGCTGATAGGCCTCCAGGGTGGCGTGCGGCACCATGCCGAGCACCTTCTGCTGCATCTCGCGATCGAAGCCGTTCATTACCGACAGCACCAGGATCATCACCAGTACGCCCAGGGCGAGGCCGATGATCGAGGTCAGCGAAATGAAGGATATGAAGTGGCTGCGACGGCGGGCACGGGTATAGCGGCTGCCGATGAAAACGGGAAAGGGTCTGAACATGTCGGCCTGAAATACGGAGGGGAAAAACGTCCTTGTGGCGGGGCTTGGCTGGCAGCGTTTACACTCAGACCATCGCTACCAGTCGGGGTTCGCCATGTCGACACCAGACGCGGATGACCGCCGCGAATACTACCGTATCGAAGATACGATCGCACTGGAATTTCACCCCCTGAGCGGCCCCGAGGCACTGGCTCAGGATGTGCTGCACGACCCGTCGCCACTGTTCAATCTGCTCAGCGAACTGCACCTGCTCGACTACGAGTCGCAGCACCTGCAACGGCAGATCAGCGGCCGTGACCGTACCCTGGCCGACTACCTGAAAATCATCAATAAGCGCATCGACCTGCTCGGCCAAGCCATGGCCCAGGGCCTGCTGCGCGAGATCGGTGCCCCGCGCAAGGTCAGCCTGTCCGAGGGCGGCATCAGCTTCCCCAGCAGCCAGAGCGCCGAAATCGGCAGCCATGTCGCCCTGAAGATGGTCCTGATGCCGCAGGCCCTCGGCCTGCTGCTGCGCGCGCAGATTGCCCACTGCCGCCTGCATGAGGATGGCAGTTACGAGATCGGCGCCGAGTTCGAGGCCCTGACCGATACCCAGCGCCAGTTGCTGGCCCGGCACATTCTGCAGAAACAGGCGCTGGAGCGACGCCAGGCCCGCGAACAGGAGCATGAGCAGCCATGAGAACCCTTGGCCTCGCCCTGCTCCTGGTCACGACACTGTCGAGCCAGGCGCAGACTCTGGAAATCCCTATTGGTGAGCAAGGCGATCCGCAACTGACGCAACTGCCACAAACTGGGGAGTCCCGGCGCAGCGTACTGGAGCGTTTCGGCCTGGCCGATGAGGAGCATGCACCCGTCGGCCAGCCGCCCATTACCCGTTGGGACTACCGCGAATTCAGCGTGTATTTCGAATACGACCATGTGGTGAACAGCGTTCGCCACCACCGTCCCCAGTACCTGAAGGAACAACCATGACGGTCATCTACGGCCACCGCGGCGCCAAAGGCGAAGCCCCGGAAAACACCCTGGCCAGCTTTCAGCGCTGCCTGGAACACGGCGTTACCCGCTGCGAGCTGGACCTGCATCTGTCGCGCGACGGCGAACTGATGGTTATCCACGATGCCACCCTCAAGCGCACCACCGGCCATCGCGGCAAGGTCAGCCAGCACAGCGCCGAAGAGCTGATGCAGCATGATGCCCGCCTGGGTTGCCCGCCCTGGCCGCAGCCCTGCCCGATCCCGCGCCTGGAGGAACTGTTCCAGCAGTGCCCGTTCGAGCACTGGCAGCTGGAAGTGAAAAGCGCTTCGCGGGTGCGCGCCGCACGCACGGTGCAGGCCATCGAGGCCCTAGCCAGCCGCTACAACCTGCTGGACAAGGTTACCGTCACCTCCAGCTCGCGCGAGGTACTGCGGGCGCTCAACCGCCTGACACCCAACCTCAAGCGCGGTCTGGTCGCCGAATACGCCTGGCTCGACCCGATCAAGGTCGCCCGCCATCACGGCTGCCACCTGCTGGCGCTGAACTGGACGCTGTGCACCCCGGAACGCCTGCTCAAGGCACAGAAGGCTGGCCTGCACGTGTCGGTCTGGACGGTCAACGAACCTGCCCTGATGCGGCGCCTGGCCGACTTTGGCGCCGACAGCATCATCACCGACTTTCCCGGACTGGCGACGGCCACCCTCCAATCCTGAGACCGCACCGCAGGCAATAAAAAACCGGCCCTGTTGGCCGGTTTTTTATTGCCTGTTCAGAAGCTCTCGCGGTTGGGCCAGTGCCAGCACTGGCCGTCGCTCAAGCACGCTCCCCCCGCTTCAGGCCAGCGGTCGGAGCCGCTCAAAAAAGCCGGTTGAGGCCGTCGAAGGCTGCCACACGATAGGCCTCGGCCATGGTCGGGTAGTTGAAGGTGGTGTTGACGAAGTACTTGAGGCTGTTGGCCTCGCCCTTCTGGTTCATCACCGCCTGGCCGATGTGGACGATCTCCGAAGCCTGGTAGCCGAAGCAGTGCACGCCGAGAATTTCCAGGGTGTCGCGGTGGAACAGGATTTTCAGCATGCCCACCGGCTCGTTGGAAATCTGTGCCCGCGCCATGCCCTTGAAGAACGCCTTGCCGACTTCGTAGGGAATCTGCGCCTGGGTCAGCTCCTGCTCGTTCTTGCCGATCGAGCTGATCTCCGGAATGGTGTAGATGACGGTCGTCACGTCGTCGACAAAACGCGAACTGTCGGTTTCCGCCATGCTGCCAGAGGCCGAACGCCCCTGGTCGTAGGCGGCACTGGCCAGGCTCGGCCAGCCGATCACATCACCGGCGGCATAGATGTTCGGCACCGAGGTGCGGTAGCGCTGATCGACGTCGACCTGACCGCGGCTGTTGACCTTGATGCCGACGTTTTCCAGAGCCAGCTTGTCCGTGTTGCCGGTACGGCCGTTACACCACAGCAGGGCATCGGCCTTGATCTTCTTGCCGGACTTCAGGTGCAGCACCACACCGTGTTCGAGGCCTTCGACGCGCTCGTACTCCTCGTTGTGGCGGATCAGCACGTTGTTGTTGCTCAGGTGGTAGCTCAGCGCATCGGAAATCTCGTTGTCGAGGAAACTGAGCAACTGGTCGCGGGTGTCGATCAGGTCGACCAGCACGCCGAGGCCGCTGAAAATCGAGGCGTATTCGCAACCGATCACGCCGGCGCCGTAGATGATCAGGCGGCGCGGGGTGTGGGTCAGGCTGAGGATAGTGTCGCTGTCATAAACCCGCGGGTGGGTGAAATCGATATCCAGCGGACGATAGGGGCGCGAACCGGTGGCGATGACGAACTGATCGGCGATCAGACGCTCGACCGTGCCACCCGGCGTCACGACCTCGACGGTGCGCTCATCGAGAAAGCTGGCCGTGCCGCAGAACATGTCGATACGGTTGCGCGAGTAGTACACGGTGTGGGCGGCGACCTGCTTGGAGATCACATTCTCGGCGCTTTTCAGCACGTCCGGGAAGGAGAACCAGCGCGGCTCGCCGATCTGGCGGAACAGCGGATTGGTGTTGTACTGCATGATCTGCCGCACCGAATGACGCAGTGCCTTGGACGGGATGGTCCCCAGGTGCATGCAGTTGCCGCCGACCACCTTGCGCTTGTCGACCACCGCCACACGCTTGCCCTGGCGCACGGCATTCATCGCCGCACCCTCGCCCGCCGGACCCGTGCCCAGAATCACCACGTCATAGTTGTAAACCGTCATATCCACTCCTTGCACTGCATCAAGGCGCCCTGCCGGCACCTCTGCCACGCGGCTCATATCAAAGACATAAGCCTAGCTAGCTGAATTCGGCCTGCACATTAGCGCTTGGTCGCGTCGTAGGCGAGATTTGTCTTCACTACATCCTTCTCGCGATTCACTTCCTCGCACTTCTGCCGGTTGCCGCCGCAGATCGAGCACTCCTTCTCGATGCCCAGCGCGGCAATACCGCCGCAGGAGCCGGCAATCGGCTTGCGTCCGAACATCACGCCGACGGCCATGGCCGCCACCACAAGCAGCATGGTGAGAAACACGATCAACCAGGTCATGGCTGGCCTCCCTCGAACTGCCGGGCGAATGCCCGGCTACTGTGGGTGACGAAGCCATCGTCCTGGCGCGTCACGAAAAACGCCGCGATCTGCTCGCGTTCGGCAAAGGCCATGCCGCGTTCCGGCCCCAGCACCATCAGCAGGGTCGAAAGCCCGTCGGCACGCAGAGCCTGCGGATCGATGACCGTAACCGAGGCCAGGCGGTGGCTGATCGGAGCACCGGTCTTAGGGTCGAGCGTGTGTGAGTAACGCCGCCCCTCTTTTTCGAAGTAGTTGCGGTAATCACCGGAGGTCGATACGCCCAGGCCATCCAGCGCGATAACCTTCTGCGCCACCTGCTGATCATCACGCGGCGCCTCGATGGCGATGCGCCAGGGCGTGCCGTCGGGCTTGCGGCCTGCGGCCTTGATCTCACCGGTGACGTCCAGCAGGTAGCTGCGCACACCCTGCTCGGCCAGACGCGCGGCGATGCGATCTACGGTGTAGCCGGCAGCGATGCTGTTGAGGTCCAGCTGCACGGCGGCATCCTTGCACAGCTGCTCGCCGTCGATGCGCAGGTGATGATGCCCCGTGCGCTGGCGCACTTCGGCGATTTCCTCCGCCGTCGGCACCCGCTCGCCACGCGACTGCGGGCCGAAGCCCCAGAGGTCGAGCAGAGGTTCCAGAGTCAGGTCGAAGGCGCCATCACTGTCTGCTGACAATTGCTCGCCGAAACGCACCAGCTCCAGCACCGGAGCAGGCATGACACGGCAGCTGCCAGCCGGCAGGCGGTTGAATTCGGAAAGATCGGAATCGGCGCGCCAGGTGGACATCTGCTGGTCCACTTCGGCCAGCAGAGCCTCGACATCGGCCTTGAGCGCGGCAGGCTCAGGCGCACCCTCGCCCGCCACATATTTCAGCGAGTAGTGGCTGCCCATGGTCGGGCCGCCGAACTCCTCGATCTTCTCGCCGCAACCGGCCAGCAGGACGCTGGCCAGCAGGACGAACAACGCGGGTTTAACCACCGAAATCGTCCAGCAGAATATTTTCGCGCTCGACGCCCAGATCCAGCAGCATCTTGATCACCGCGGCGTTCATCATGGGTGGGCCGCACATGTAGAACTCGCAGTCCTCAGGGGCCGGATGATCCTTGAGGTACTGCTCGTACAGCACGTTATGAATAAAGCCCTTGAGGCCGGTCCAGTTGTCCTCCGGCTGCGGATCGGACAGCGCCAGGTGCCACTCGAAGTTGGGGTTCTCTGCGGCGAGCTGGTCATACTCCTCTACGTAGAAAGCCTCGCGCAACGAGCGCGCGCCGTACCAGAAGCTGATCTTGCGCTTGGACTTGAGGCGCTTGAGCTGGTCGAAGATGTGCGAGCGCATCGGCGCCATGCCGGCACCACCACCGATGAAGATCATCTCGGCGTCGGTGTCCTTGGCGAAGAACTCGCCGAACGGGCCGTACACGGTGACCTTGTCGCCCGGCTTGAGGTTGAACACCCAGGACGACATCTGGCCCGGCGGCAAGTGATCCTTGCCCGGTGGCGGCGAGGCGATGCGGATGTTGAATTTGACGATGCCCTTCTCGTCCGGGTAGTTGGCCATGGAGTAGGCACGGATCACCGGCTCCTCGACCTTGGACACGTACTTCCACTGGTTGAACTTGTCCCAGTCGCCACGGTACTCGGGCTGGATGTCGAAGTCCTTGTAGTGCACCTCGTGCGGCGGGCATTCCAGCTGCACGTAGCCGCCGGCGCGGAAGTCGACGCTCTCGCCTTCCGGCAGGCGCAGGGTCAGCTCCTTGATGAAGGTGGCGACGTTGGGGTTGGACTCCACCGTGCATTCCCACTTCTTCACGCCGAACACCGACTCTTCCACCTCGATGTGCATGTCCTGCTTGACCGGGGTCTGGCAGGACAGGCGCCAGCCGGCCTTGGCCTCGCGCTTGGTGAAGTGCGATTCCTCGGTCGGCAGCATCTCGCCGCCGCCGCTTTCGACGATGCACTTGCACTGCGCGCAGGTGCCGCCGCCGCCGCAGGCCGAGGACAGGAACACGTTGTTCGCCGCCAGGGTCTGCAGCAACTTGCCGCCAGCCGGTACGGTCAGGGTGCGTTCGCCGTTGATGACGATATTCACGTCGCCGCTGGAGACCAGCTTGGCGCGCGCCGCCAGGATGACCACCACCAGCGCCAGGACGATGGCGGTGAACATGCCGATGGCCAATGCGATTTCAAAACCCATCAGACGCTCCTTACAGCTGAATGCCGCCGAAGGACATAAAGCCCAACGACATCAGACCGATGGTGATGAAGGTGATGCCCAGGCCCTGCAGGCCTTCAGGAACATCGCTGTACTTGAGCTTCTCGCGGATGCCGGCCAGCAGCGCGATGGCCAGGGCCCAGGAGATGCCGGAACCGGCGCCATAGACCACGCTCTCGCCGAGGTTGTAGTCGCGCTCGACCATGAACAGCGAGCCGGCCATGATCGCGCAGTTCACCGTGATCAGCGGCAGG
>CALMID010000332.1 GCA_937863915.1 uncultured Pseudomonas sp. | reverse complement strand
TAGCTGACGTTCTTCTCGCCGTTGGCCACGGCTTGCTGCAGGGCTAGCTGATAGGTCGATTTGTCGAGCATGCCGCGGTTCAGCGGCAGGCGTACCTGCTCGCCGCGATCGCTGCCGATCACCTGCTTTTCGGTCCAGTCGAAGTCATGCTCGACCTGTTTGCTCTTGCCCAGTCCGCCGCGGTTGAAGCGGTAGGTCAGCGGCAGCAGGGTGTCATTCTCGATGCGAAAGGTGCTGACTTCGCTGAGACTGGCCACCAGCATGGCGGCCTCGAAATTCAGCTCCCAGCGGCCATCGCCCAGCGGCTTGAGGCTGCGCTCGGCGGTGCCGCTGATCGGTACCTGCTTCCAGTCGGCGGTGTAGCTGGCGGAGTAGGGCTGCAGTTCGAAGGCCTGAGCATTCAGGCCCAGGAGGACAAGGGCGACAAGCAGCAGAGCACGCATGCGGTGGAACTCCCCAATCAGAATGTACGAATGACCTGGCCACTGGCGGGCAGCAGCTGGCCATCCAGCTGGCAGCCGCGCTCATTCAGTTGCAGGCGGCCCTGGGCGAACCAGTGCATGGCCAGCGGGTAGATCTGGTGCTCGGCGGCATGCACGCGCTCGGCCAGGGTCTCTGGCGTGTCGTCAGCCATGACGGGCACCACGGCCTGTACGACCAGCGGCCCGCCGTCGAGTTCCTCGGTGACGAAGTGCACGCTGCAGCCATGCTCGGTATCGCCGGCTTCCAGTGCGCGCTGGTGGGTGTGCAGCCCCTTGTACTTGGGCAGCAGTGACGGATGGATATTGAGCAGGCGGCCGGTGTAGTGGGTGACGAATCCCGGTGTCAGGATGCGCATAAAGCCGGCAAGGATCACCAGGTCGGCCTGGTAGGCATCGATAGCCTCGATCAGGGCAGCATCAAAGGCTTCACGGTCGGCATAGGCCTTGTGGTCGAGTACCTGGGTGGCAATCCCGGCCTTGGCCGCCCGCTGCAGGCCAAAGGCATCGGCGCGGTTGGAAATCACCGCGCAGATCTGCGCCGGGCTGTCTGTGCTGAGACTGTCGATCAGGGCCTGCAGGTTGCTGCCAGACCCCGAGATCAGTACGACAACCTTGCAGGTCATCAGTGGGCTTTCAGGTTGTTCAGCTGAACCTGGGCGGCGCCTTCGGCGGCCACGCCGATCTGGCCGATCACCCACGGTGCTTCACCGGAGGCACGCAGGCTGGCCAGGGCGGTTTCGACCTGATCCTGGGCGACGCAGATGACCATGCCGACACCGCAGTTGAGCACGCGGTGCATCTCGTGCTCGTCGACGTTGCCTTTTTCCTGCAGCCAGTCGAATACGGCCGGACGGGTCCAGCTGGCCACGTCGACCACCGCCTGGGCGCCTTGCGGCAGCACGCGCGGGATGTTGTCGAGCAGGCCGCCGCCGGTGATGTGGGCCATGGCCTTGACCGCGCCGGTGTCCTTGATCAGCTTGAGCAGCGGCTTGACGTAGATGCGTGTCGGCGCCATCAGCAGGTCGGCCAGCTTCTTGCCGTCCAGTTCGGTGGTTTCGATGTCGGCACCGGATACTTCGAGGATCTTGCGGATCAGCGAGTAACCGTTGGAGTGTGGGCCGGAAGAGGGCAGGGCGATCAGGGCGTCGCCGGTGGCGACTTTAGAGCCGTCGATGATCTCGCTCTTTTCCACCACGCCGACGCAGAAGCCGGCCAGATCGTAGTCTTCGCCTTCGTACATGCCCGGCATTTCGGCGGTTTCGCCGCCGACCAGGGAGCAGCCAGCCAGTTCGCAACCGGCGCCAATGCCGGTGACCACGGTGGCGGCCACATCGACATTGAGCTTGCCGGTGGCGTAGTAGTCGAGGAAGAACAGCGGCTCGGCGCCGCACACCACCAGGTCGTTGACGCACATGGCGACCAGGTCCTGGCCGATGCTGTCGTGCTTGTTCAGGTTCAGCGCCAGGCGCAGCTTGGTGCCGACGCCGTCGGTGCCGGAGACCAGCACCGGCTGCTTGTAGCCGGCCGGGATTTCGCAGAGGGCGCCGAAGCCGCCCAGACCGCCCATCACTTCCGGACGCGCAGTGCGCTTGGCGACGCCCTTGATGCGTTCGACCAGGGCTTCACCGGCGTCGATGTCTACACCGGCGTCTTTGTAGCTGATGGAGGGTTGCTTGCTCATAAATCCAGGCCTTTGCGGGGGAATTCGGTAGTTAACCGGGCCACGGGCCACGGTCTGCGAGGCGCGCGATTTTATCAGGCTTGCCGGCCAGCGGCCAGAAAAGCCGGCGGCCGCGGTTGCCGCAGGGCGGCGGGCTGTTTAAGGTATGCGCTTTTCCGCCGTCCTGCCCTGCGAGAGCCTTATGCGCGCCGTCTTCCGCCCGTTCCTCCTCTGTCTTGCTTTGTTGGCTCCGGCCGCCTGGGCGCAGACTGTCACCGACCTGTACCAGGTGCGCGAGGCCGTGAGCGGGCAGCAGCCGGAGGAACGCAGTGCCGCCCTGACGCGCGCCCTGGATACCCTGGTGCTGCGCCTGACCGGCTCGGCCGCCGCCGTGCAGAATCCCGGGCTGGCCGAGCTGCGCAAGAATCCGCAGCAGGTGATCAGTCAGTACGGCTATGAGGCTGATGCCCTGCTGGTACAGTTCGATCCGGTCAGCACCGATGCGGCTCTGCAGCGGGCGGGTTTGCCGCTGTGGGGTGCCAATCGTCCGGCCATTCTGGCCTGGTGGCTGACCGAGAGTGATGCCGGTAGCAGCCTGGCCGGTGACGGACAGGACAGTGCCGTGATGCTGACTCGTGCCGCGCAGCATCGCGGCCTGCCGCTGCGCCTGCCGCTGGCTGATCTGAATGAGCAGCTGGTGGGTGCCCCTGAGAACCTCACCGCCAATGAGCCTGAGGCTCTGCGTGCGGCCTCCGAGCGCTATGCCGCCGATGCGCTGCTGGCGGTGCAGGCCAAGGACAATGGTGGGCAGTGGCAGGCTTCCTGGCGCCTGTGGCTGGGTGATGCCCGCGAGCAGGGCACCGCCTCGGCGGCCGATCCGGCACAGCTGGCCGATGCCGTATTGCTGGCCGTCAGCGAGCGCCTGGCGCCACGTTTCGTGGTGGCTCCGGGGGCGGCGCGCAGCCTGACGCTGGAAGTGGAGGGTGCCGATCTGGCCCGCTATGCCGAGTTGCAGCGTCTGCTGGAGCCGTTTGCCGCACAGCTGGTCAAGGCCGATGGTGGTCGCCTGACCTACCGTGTCAGCGCCAGTGCCGAACAGCTGCGCGCGCAACTGGCGCTGGCGCACTTGCAGGAAAGCCCGGCGGTCAGCGCTGAAACCGCTCCTGCGGCGCCTGGCCAGGCACCGGCTGGCGCCGTGCCGGCCGATACCCTGCGTTTTCACTGGTAAGCGCCGCTGCCTAGGAGTGCCAGCATGCGTCAACTGCCCAACCTGCTGACCGTGCTGCGCCTGCTGCTGACCATTCCGATTGCCTGGTTGCTGCTGGCTGAGCGCCATGGCCAGGCCCTGGGTCTGTTTGCCGTGGCCGGTTTCACCGATGCGCTGGATGGTTTTCTGGCCCGTCGCTTCAAGTGGATCACCCGTCTGGGTTCGATCCTCGATCCGATTGCCGACAAGCTGCTGCTGGTCACCAGTTACCTGTGCCTGAGCCTCACCTCGGTGCTGCCCTGGTGGCTGACGGCCGTGGTGCTGCTCAGGGATCTGCTGATTGTCAGTGGCGCTTCCTTGTTCCGTTATCTGGTCGGCCCGCTGCAGTTCAGGCCCACCTGGCTGGGCAAACTGTCGACCCTGCTGCCGATCCTGCTGGTGCTGGCCGTGCTGCTCGAGCTGAGCATTCTGCCGGCGTTTGCCGAAGTCCGTCCGGCGCTGGTCATCACCGTTCTGCTGCTGGCTGTGCTCAGTGGCGGACATTACGTCTGGGTCTGGGGGCGCAAGTACCGCTCCGCCCGGTTGAGGGTCTGATGATGAGCGATTCCCTGCGCTGGTTGTGGCTGGTCGGCGTCTTTTTCGCCGGCTGGCTGGTCTACCTGCTCACGCCGATCCTGCCGCCGTTTCTGGTGGCCATGCTGCTGGCCTATCTGGGCGATCCGCTGGTTGACCGACTGGAGCGTCTGAAACTCTCGCGCAGCCTGGGCGTGGCGCTGGTGTTTCTGCTGTTTGCGGTGGCCGTGGCCGTGTTGCTGCTGATCTTCCTGCCGCTGCTGGGGCGGCAGCTGATGCGCCTGTATGAACTGACGCCACAGATGCTCGACTGGCTGCAGCACAGCGCGATGCCCTGGTTGCAGGTGCAGCTGGGGCTGAGTGCGGACTTCTGGCAGTTTGACCGCTTGAAGGCAGCGGTGGCGGATAACCCCACCCGCACCAGCGATATCCTCGGTGCCTTGCTGCTGCAGGTGACTCAGTCGAGCCTGGCGCTGGTGGGCTTTATCGGCAACCTGCTGCTGGTGCCGATTGTCAGTTTCTACCTGATGCGCGACTGGGATGTGCTGATGCGCAAGCTGCGCAGCCTGCTGCCGCGGCGGCGAGAAGGGCTGGTCATGCGCCTGACCGCCGAGTGCCATGAGGTGTTGGGTGCGTTTGTGCGCGGGCAACTGCTGGTGATGCTCGCGCTGGCCACCATCTACGCCGCCGGGCTGATGCTGGTGGGTCTTGAGCTGGGGCTGCTGATCGGTCTGCTGGCCGGTCTGGCCAGCATCGTGCCCTACATGGGGCTGGTGGTCGGGTTGGGCGCCGCACTGGTGGCGGTTCTGTTCCAGTTCGGCGCAGGCGACTGGTATCCGCTGATCGGCGTGCTGGTGGTCTTTACCGTCGGCCAGTTGCTCGAGGGCATGCTGCTGACGCCCTGGCTGGTGGGTGACCGCATCGGCCTGCACCCGGTCGCGGTGATCTTCGCCATCCTTGCCGGCGGCCAGCTGTTTGGCTTCACCGGTATCCTGCTGGCCCTGCCTGTGGCGGCGGTGATCATGGTTCTGCTGCGCCATGTGCATGATTTGTATAAACTTTCCGAACTTTATGGAGAGTCCCCCGAGGTTTCGCAAGAAACCGCGCCCCCGGCATGAAACCAATCCAGCTCCCTTTGGGGGTGCGTCTGCGTGATGACGCCACCTTCGCCAACTATTACCCGGGCGCCAATGCGGCGGCCCTCGGCTATGTCGAGCGTCTGTGCGAGGCGGATGCCGGCTGGACCGACAGCCTGATCTACCTGTGGGGCGCCGCCGGTGTCGGGCGCAGCCATCTGTTGCAGGCCGCCTGTCTGCGCTTCGAGCAGCGTGATGAAGCGGCGGTGTATCTGCCGCTGGCCGAAGTGGCCGATTACGGCCCGGAGCTGCTGGATAACCTCGAACAGTGCGAGCTGGTCTGTCTGGATGATCTGGAGGCCGTGGCCGGGCGTGCCGATTGGGAGGAGGCGCTGTTCCACCTGTTCAACCGCCTGCGCGATGCCGGCAAGCGTCTGCTGCTGGCGGCGGCGACTTCGCCGCGGGAGCTGGGCGTTCAGCTGCCGGATCTGCAGTCGCGCCTGACCCTGGCGCTGGTGTTTCAGCTGCAGGAACTGGCCGATGAGGACAAGCTGCGTGCGCTGCAGTTGCGCGCCTCGCGGCGCGGGCTGCAAATGCCGGACGAGGTGGGGCGCTTCATCCTGACCCGTGGCGCCCGTAGCATGAGCGCCTTGTTCGAGTTGCTCGAACAGCTCGATCAGGCGTCCTTGCAGGCGCAGCGCAAGCTGACCATTCCCTTCCTCAAGGAAACCCTGGGCTGGTAGCACGGCCTGCGCGTTGACGCGCAGGCGATTGCCTTACTCGCCCGCCAGCTTGCGGTCGTACTGGAAGCGCCAGCGTGTGTAGAGCAGGGCGCTGCTGAACAGGGCGAAGCTGATGATGGCCTGCAGGACGCCGTACAGGGCGCGTGCCGGGTCGATGGCGGCCAGAATGCCCTGGATGAAATAGATATTCACCACGAAGCACAGCCAGGCATGGGCGCGGGCGTTGCCCAGCAGCATGCCGGGTGCCAGCAGCAGCAACGGCACCAGCTGGATGCTGATGACGATCCACGGATTGGCGCCATGCAGGTCGGCAAAGCCCAGGTTCCAGATCGCCAGCACCGCAAACAGGGCGACGAAGTTGAACAGGCTCAGGGCGCGGCTCAGTTTCAGGCGCGGTTGCAGCCATTCCAGTGCCGGTAGCGGTTTAGCTTGCTTAGCCACGGTCAGTCTCCAGACGGCGGGCAGTTTCGGCCAGGCGCTGGCCGAGTGCGCGGCACAGGGCCAGTTCGTGTTCATCCAGCGGGCGTTTGCCATCGGCGCCAGCGTGGTGGCTGGCACCGTAAGGCGTGCCGCCGCCACGGGTTTCCAGCAGGGCATTCTCGCTGTAGGGCAGGCCGCAGACCAGCATGCCGTGGTGCAGCAACGGCAGCAGCATGGACAGCAGGGTGCTTTCCTGACCGCCGTGCAGGCTGGCGGTGGAGGTGAAGACGCCGGCGGGTTTGCCGACCAGGGCGCCGCTCAGCCACAGGCTGCTGCTGCCGTCGATGAAGTGCTTGAGGGCCGAAGCCATGTTGCCGAAGCGGGTCGGGCTGCCCAGGGCCAGGCCGGCGCAGTGCTGCAGGTCTTCCAGCGAGGCGTACAGCGCGCCTTCCTCGGGAATTTCCGGGGCCACGGCGCTGCACTCGGGCGAGACGGCGGGCACGGTGCGCAGGCGCGCTTCGAGGCCGCCCAGTTCGACGCCGCGGGCAATCTGCCGGGCCATTTCGGCAGTGGCGCCATGCCGGCTGTAATACAGTACGAGAATGTAGGGGCTGCTCATGCCAGCAACTCCAGCACCTTTTCCGGCGGCCTGCCGACCACGGCGCGGTCGCCGGCAATCAGGCTGGGCCGCTCGATCAGTTTGGGATGAGCCGCCATGGCGGCGATCAGTTCGTCATCGCCCAGCGCCGGGTTGTCCAGCTGCAGGCTCTTGTATTCGTCTTCGCCACTGCGCAGCAGCTGGCGGGCAGGGATGCCGAGCTTGCTCAGCAGGGTCTTGAGCTCATCGGCGCTGGGCGGTGTTTCCAGATAGCGTCGGGCGCTGACACTGTGGCCGGCGCTTTCCAGCAGTTCGAGAGCGCCACGGGATTTTGAGCAGCGTGGGTTGTGGTACAGGATCAATTCAGTCATCACGGGGTCGCCGGGCC
>CALMID010000331.1 GCA_937863915.1 uncultured Pseudomonas sp. | reverse complement strand
TTGATATGCCAACTGGAAAGCCCCTGCGCGGCCAGCTCCGCCACGCCCTGCTCCAGCAGGTCGACTAGCGCTGACGTCTGTCCCAGCAGGCGCGGCCCAACCACCGGAGTGAACGGCACGCCGCTGAGCAGCTTGGGGTAATAGGCAATCCCAGCGCGCTGGCAGGCATCCGCCCAGGCCCAGTCGAATACATACTCGCCACGCGAGTGGCTCTTGATCCAGGCCGGCAGCACAGCCTGCAGATGCCCCCGGGAATCTCGCCACAGGCGATGACTACCTTGCCAGCCACTACCAGGTGCGGCACTGCCACTGTCCTCCAGGCAGGAGAGAAAGGCATGCTGTTGAAAGGGCTGAGCGGTTGCCGGCAGCAGCCCATCCCACTCACGGGCACTGATCTGCTGCAGGCTGTTGAGGATATGCACGGTCATGGGCGTCAGTCTGGGCTTTCCTCCAGTCGAAAAAAAGCCCCGCCAATGGCGGGGCTCAAGGGGGAGCAGTCAGCTGATGAAGTCTGACTTAGAACACGTACTGGGCACGCAGGGACAGGGCATTGCCATTGTCATCATCGGCATCGGCAGCGCGCTTCTGCACGGCAACGGTATCCTTGTCGGACTTGGTCATCAGGTAATTCAGCGACACCTTGACCGCCTCGTTGGCATACCAGTTCACACCCAGGGTGTGGATATCGGCCGTGGTGGTATCGATACCGGCTACGCCCAGGTTGTCGTCATCATCCTGAACTTCCAGGTTGTCGAAGCGATAAAACACTTCCCAGGCACCCAGCTGCTTGTCCATCGGCTTGATGGCGTCGAACTTGGCGCCGTCCAGCTTGTAGATGCGCGATTCACCGGTCAGGGTATAGGCCAGCTGCATGTTGTAGCCGGTCGCCTCGCGATCACCGTTGGCATCCTGACCAGTCAGAGTACGACTCAGGTATTCGCTCTGCACCGAGAATGGGCCATACATGTAGGCGAATTCAGCGCCCCATACCTGATCATCATCAAAGAAGCGCGAGTCATCACCCGCCATCTTGATAGCTGACG
>CALMID010000330.1 GCA_937863915.1 uncultured Pseudomonas sp. | reverse complement strand
GACCTGAGCAACATCCGCGTGTATAGCTGTGATGCCATCGAGGTGCTGCGCAACTGCGTGGCCGATGCCAGTCTGGACCGCTTGCTGCTGTTCTTCCCGGACCCATGGCACAAGTCGCGCCATCACAAGCGGCGCATCGTGCAGCCGGAGTGGGCGCAACTGGTGCGGCAGAAGCTCAAGGTGGGTGGTGTGCTGCACATGGCCACCGACTGGGAGCCCTACGCCGAGCACATGCTGGAAGTGCTGAGTGCCGCGCCGGGTTATCGCAACCTGGCCGAAGATGGCCGTTTCGTCCCGCGCCCGAGCGAGCGGCCGGTGACCAAGTTCGAACGCCGCGGCGAACGCCTCGGCCATGGCGTCTGGGACCTCAAGTTCCAGCGTATCGATTGACCCACGGACGATCCATTAGACCGGGCCCACCCGGCGCCAGGACGGCGACCTCACTGACCGGCAATCCCGGCTGGCTGGCCTAAACTGGTTGGCAGCAAGAACAAACTGACGGCGCCATTCAAGTGCCGCAAGGAGAACGCTGTGTTGAGACATGTTGCAGTATTGGCCCTGGCTGCGCTCTGCCTGCCGGCCCAGGCCAAAGTTGACGCTGCTCAGGCTGCCCGCCTGGGTCAGGATCTCACGCCTCTGGGTGGTGAACGCGCGGCCAATGCGGCGGGCACCATTCCGGTCTGGGATGGCGGCCTGACCACTCCGCCGGCGTCCTACCAACCGGGTATGCACCATCCGGATCCTTATGCCGCTGATGCCGCGTTGTACACGGTCACTGCGCAGAACCTCGGCCAGTACCAGCAGGTATTGCCAGCGGGTCTGCAGACCCTGATTCAGACTCACCCGGATTACAAGCTGCGCGTGTTCCCGACACGCCGCAGTGCCGCTGCGCCGCAGTATGTGTACGACGCGACCAAGGCCAACGCGACCAAGGCCGAACTGATTGCTGGTGGTAATGGTGTCAGTGGCGCCGCAGCGGGCACGCCCTTCCCGCTTCCGCAGAATGGCCAGGAAGTGATCTGGAACCACATCATGCGTTTCCGTGGCGAGCAGATTCACATGGTCGCCAACCATGTGGCGGTACTGGCCAACGGCAGCTACAGCCTGGTGCTGCGCGACCGTGAAATCTATTTCGTCTACGGTCGTCAGGGCGCCCAGGAAGGCGATCTGGACAATACCCTGTTCCACTACAAGTACAGCGTGACCGCGCCCTCCAAGCTGGCCGGTTCGGCGCTGCTGGTCGAGGAAACCATCGACCAGGTGATGGCGATCCGCAAGGCCTGGCGCTTCAACCGTGGCGAGCGTCGTGTGCGCCGCCTGCCGATGCTGGCCTATGACGCCCTGCAGCCGGACACCAACGGTATGGCCCTGGCCGACCAGGTCGACTCCTACAACGGTGCGCCGGATCGCTACGAGTGGAAGTTGCTCGGCAAGCAGGAAATGCTGGTGCCGTACAACAGCTACGCCGTGCACCAGAAGGGTATTCCCTACGATCAGATCCTCAAGGCCAAGACGGTCAATCCGGACCTGCTGCGCTATGAGCTGCACCGCGTCTGGGTGGTCGAGGCTGACCTGCGTACCGGCTTCAGCCACCCGTACGCCAAGCGTCGTTTCTATATCGACGAGGACAGCTGGAAGATTCTCGCGGTTGATCTGTATGACAAGGGCGGCAAGCTGATTGGCCTGCAGGAAAGCCATCCGATCAACTACTACGATGTCCCGGTGTTCTCCAGCACGCTGGAAACCATCTACGACTTCAAGGGCAGTCGCTACTTCGTCGATGGCCTGGACAACAACGAGCCGATGTACGACTTCAAGGCCGACATCAGCCCGCGCAGCTTCAGCCCGGCCAGCCTGCGCCAGCAGGGTAACTAAGGCCGTCAGCGCCAACAAAAAGCCGCCCCTCGGGGCGGCTTTTTCATGCCTGGTAGAAAAGCCGAGGGTTCATTCCAGCAGCGTGGCGCCGCGAATGGTCAGCTCGGGCAGTCCGCTGGGTGCCGGGCAGACCTGGATGTACTTGATGCTTTCGCGCGGAATCATCAGCAGGTCGCCATCGACCTCGAAGCTGACGAAGGGAGTATTCATCTGTTCGCGCAAACCGCGGATCGCCTGCAGCGGGTCTTCCTTCTGAGTAGGAAAACTGAGGGACATGCGCTGGCCGTCGTTGAAAAAGATATACAGGTGTTTTACGGACATCGGTGCGGCTCCATGAAGGCGATGGCTGTGCCGTTAGCTGCGGTCGGACAACACGCCGACCAGAAAGAACACTAGCAGCAACACGGGTGCCAGGGTGTAGTTGTTGAAGTAGGCCAGGCCTTTGGCCAGCCAGGGCGTCAGGTAAATGATGCCCAGGCCGTAGACCAGCGCGCAGAACAGCACGAACAAAAGCGTGCGGAAGATGAAGTTGAGGCTGCCCAGCCGGCGCTGCAGCCAGGCATTCAGGTCGGGGCCGAACAGCACGAAGAGGGTGGCCAGAATGGCCAGGGAAATATTGTGCAGGTGAGCGCGGCACCAGTGCGACAGAGTGGCGATCAGGTCGAGCACGAGATCCATCAGGCGTCCTTAGCCCCTAGGGCAGAAAGCATTGCAGCAGGTCGTTGAGAAACAGTTGGCCCCTGGGCGTGGCGCACAGGCGCGCTGGATCACTCTCCAGCAGTCCCTGTTGCTCCGCCAGGCGGCGTCCCTCGGCGAGGCTGTCCAGTGGCAGGCCGGTGCGCTGGCAGAACAGCTGGCTGGGCACGCCCTCGGTCAGGCGCAGGGCATTCATCAGAAACTCGAAGGGCAGCTCGTCTGCCGTCAGGACGCGCTCACCGGCCTGGAAAACCTTGCTGCTATCCAGATAGTCCTTGGGTAGGCGGGTCTTCCAAGTGCGCCTGATCTGCCCGTCTGCGCTGCTCCGCTTGGCGTGGGCACCGGCGCCAATACCGAGGAAGTCACCGAAGGTCCAGTAGTTGAGGTTGTGCCGGGCGCGCTGGTTATCCCGGGCATAGGCCGAGGTTTCGTACTGCCCGTAACCGTGTTCGGCGAGCAGCGCCTGGCCGGCCTCCTGGATATCCCACAGGGTGTCGTCTTCCGGCAGCTCCGGTGGCTGGTTCCAGAACACCGTGTTCGGCTCCATGGTCAGCTGATACCAGGACAGGTGGGTGGGCGCCTGGGCAATCGCGGTGCGCAGATCGTCCAGTGCCGCAGCGACATCCTGTCCCGGCAGACCGTGCATGAGGTCGAGGTTGAAGTTGTCGAAGCCGGCGGCGCGTGCCATGTCTGCGGCGCGTATCGCCTCATCGCCATCATGGATGCGGCCGAGGGCCTTGAGCTGGGCGCTCTGAAAGCTCTGCACGCCGATCGACAGGCGATTGATGCCCAGGCGGCGGTAGGCGCTGAACTTGGCCTGCTCGAAGGTGCCGGGGTTGGCTTCCAGGGTGATTTCGATATCCCCGGCAAAGCCGATGCGTCGCTCCACGCCTTCGAGAATCCGCCCCAGTGCACGGGCTGAGAACAGGCTGGGGGTGCCGCCACCAAAGAAGATCGAGGTCAGCTGGCGGCCCTGTGCCTGCGCCAGATCCTGATCAAGGTCGGCCAGCAGCGCGGCGACATACTCGTCTTCCGGCAGGCTCGGCCCGGCGGCATGGGAGTTGAAATCGCAGTACGGGCATTTGCGCACGCACCACGGGATATGGACATACAGGGCCAGCGGCGGCAGCACGAACGGGCTGCCTGCCGGACTGCTCATGCCAGCCCCAGGCGCTGCTTGAGCAGGGCCATGGCGCGGGCGCGATGGCTGAGCTGGTTCTTCTCGGCAGCCGGTAGCTCGGCGCTGGAGCACTGACGCTCGGCCACCCAGAACAGCGGGTCGTAGCCGAAACCCTGCTCGCCACGCGGGGCGTGGAGGATGCGGCCCGGCCACAGGCCTTCGCAGAGGATCGGCAGCGGATCATCGGCGTGTCGCACCAGGGCCAGGGCACAGACGAACTGCGCGCCACGCTCGGCGTCCGGGACATCCTTCAGTACGTCCAGCAGCTTGGCATTGTTCGCCGCATCGTCCTTGCCACCGGCGTAGCGCGCCGAGTAGATGCCCGGTGCGCCGCCCAGGGCATCCACGGCCAGTCCGGAGTCGTCGGCCAGTGCCGGCAGGCCCGACACGCGAGCGGCGTGACGGGCCTTGAGGATGGCGTTTTCGACGAACGACAGGCCAGTCTCTTCCGGCTCCACGCTGCTGAACTCGGCAATCGAGCGCACCTTGATGTGGGCGCCGAGCATGGCCTGCAGCTCTTTCAGTTTGCCGGCGTTGTGGCTGGCCAGTACCAGTTCTTCGATCATCATTCGTCGGGGAACACTTCTTGGTTGAAGCTGACGCGGTTGTTGCTGCCGTCACCGCCCTGTACGTCGAGGGTGAAGGTCAGTATTTCGCGGGTGCTCAGCGGAAACTGTGCCAGGTAGTAGGCCGCGCCAGGTTCGGTCACCTGCTTGAAACTGAGTGGGGTGACCTGGCCCAGCAGGTTCTTCACTTCGCCCTTGACCTCGGCCGGGAGCGGCTTGCCGGCCTTGAGCACGGATACGGTGACCACACCCTGGTTCTTGCTGCGCACCAGACCGACCGCGCTGGCGGTGTCCGGCTGCAGGAAGCTGGAATTGAACACGCTGTAGTGCACATCGACTTCGGCAAAGCTTTGCTTGCGCTCGGCAAGCGCCGGCAGGCTGACGAGCAGGCTGAGTAGTAGAGCGGTTAGACGGCGCATGATCGATCCTCCAAAGCGTGGTGGACTACACCGCGACGCGGTGTTCGGCCAGACCGGCGCCGCTGATGCGGTAGATGCCGATCTCGCCCATCAGATTAGGCCACAGCCGGCTGCCCAGGCTATGGCGGTGTTCGCGATCCACCGCCAGGCCTTCCTCGATCCGCGCGCCCTGGGCATGGCACAGGCGCTCGAAGTCGGCAAAGGTGCAGAAGTGGATGTTCGGCGTGTTGTACCAGGTGTAGGGCAGGAAGTCCGAGACCGGCATGCGGCCCTTGGTTGTCAGGTACCAGCGGCAGCGCCAGTGGCCGAAGTTGGGGAAGGTGATGATGCAGGTCTTGCCGACCCGCAGCATCTCCGCCAGTACCTTGTCCGGGTATTGCAGCGCTTGCAGCGACTGGGTCATGACCACCACGTCGAAGCTGTTGCTAGCGAAGTTGCCCAGACCCTGGTCGATGTTCTGCTCGATCACGTTGACGCCGCGGGCGATGCACGCGGTGATCTTGTCCGGATCGATTTCCAGGCCGTAGCCGCTGACCTGCTTGTGCTCGGCCAGGCTGGCCAGCAGGTCGCCGTCGCCGCAGCCGAGGTCGAGCACGCGGCTGCCGGAGGGAATCCACTCGTGGATGATTTCCAGGTCGGCACGCATGGCTTACACCTTGATCCGGTTCATGTAGGCAGAGAATCCCTGCAGGTAGCGTGGGATGGGAATCAGGAAGGCGTCGTGGCCCTGGGCAGCCTCGATTTCCAGGTAGCTGACGTTCTTCTTTGCCGCCATCAGCGCATCGACGATTTCCCGCGAGCGGGCCGGCGAGAAGCGCCAGTCGGTGGTGAAGGACATCACGCAGAAATCGGCCTTGGCCACGCTGAGCGTTTTCGCCAGATCACCGCCCTGGCTGGCGGCCGGGTCGAAGTAGTCCAGCGCCTTGGTCATCAGCAGGTAGGTGTTGGCGTCGAAGCGCCCGGAGAATTCCTCGCCCTGATAGCGCAGGTAGCTCTCGACCTGGAATTCGACGTTGTGCAGGTCGAAGTTGGGCTTTTCGCTCTTGCGCTCGCGGCCGAACTTCTCGCCCATGGCGTCGTCGGACAGGTAGGTGATGTGGCCGACCATGCGCGCCAGCATCAGGCCGCGCTTGGGCAGGGTGCCCTGCTCCTGGAAGTGGCCGCCGTGGTAGTCCGGGTCGGTGAGAATGGCCTGGCGCGCGACCTCGTTGAAGGCGATGTTCTGCGCCGACAGTTTGGGCGCCGAGGCGATGCACAGGCAGTGGCGCACGCGCTCGGGGTAGCTGATGGTCCATTGCAGTGCCTGCATGCCGCCCAGGCTGCCGCCGATCACCGCGGCCCACTGGCTGATGCCCAGGCGGTCGGCGAGCAGGGCCTGGCTGTTGACCCAGTCCTCTACCGTGACCACCGGGAAGTCCGAGCCGTAGACGCGGCCCGTCTGCGGATTGCGGCTGGCGGGGCCGGTAGAACCGTTGCAGCCGCCGAGGTTGTTGAGGCTGACAACGAAGAACTTGCGGGTGTCGATCGGCTTGCCCGGGCCGATGCAGCTGTCCCACCAGCCGGGCTTGCGCTCGTCCATGCTGTGGTAGCCGGCGGCGTGGTGATGGCCGGACAGGGCATGACAGATCAGCACGGCGTTGCTGCGCTCGGCGTTCAGCTCGCCGTAGGTCTCGTAGACCAGTTCGTAGTGGCTCAGGCTGCGGCCACAGGCCAGCGCCAGCGGTTCGGCGAACTGCGCCACCTGCGGGCTGACCAGACCAACGCTATCTTCGGGGATGACAGTGGGCATCGACCCTGCTCGTGTTCGGGGGAGAGCTGCAGTCTAAAGAACAGCGCCCCGGGCGGCAATCGCACGGGGCGCTGGGTGAGCTCGCTAAAACAACAACTTAGCTGCGTTCGGCAGACACCGAGGCGCGGGCGGCGAGTGGCAGGCTGACGACCTTGCCCTGACGCTGAACCGGTGCTGGGCGGCGCAGCACGCGCAGCATCTCGTTGGCCTCGGCCAGCTGGCGCTCCAAGTCTTCGGCGTACTGCTTGAACTGCAGGCCGCGCTGGTGGGTCTGCTGGGTTTCCTGAGCCAGCGCCTTGAGTCGCACCATGTGGCTCTCCAGCATCTGCTTGTGCTCCAGGGTGTGCTGCATCAGCGGCATCAGCGCATCGCTGCTCCACTGGTAGGTTTCCTGGCGCAGGCGCTGGTGCAGGCCCATTACTTCCTGGGCCAGGGTGGTGAGGAAGCGCCGGGTCAGCAGGCGCTGCTCGGTGAGCAGGGTTTTCAGGTTACGGCGGAAACGATCGGCCTTGGCCCGCAGCTGGCCCAGCTCGCGCTGGTAGCGCTTGATGTTGAGCTGCGGCGCGTCCAGACCGTGCAGCGGATTCTCGGCGTTGTGCCGCTGGTAGATGGCGCCGACCATCTTGTTGGCCAGTGCGGCCTCGTGCTCCAGGGAGGTCAGGTCGAACTCCACGGCGCGGAAGAAGTGCAGGATGGCGTGGTTGATGCCGAGGGTGGTCCAGCTGCTGCGCAGGTTGTCCTTCACTTTGCCCAGATGTTCTTCCAGGCGCTCCGGGCGGGCGGCAAAACGCAGCAGGTCGCCCTGGCGCTTGACCAGGCGCTGGTTGGTCTTCAGCCCCAGCAGTCGTTTGTGGTGGCGGGTGTGGTCTTCCTTGGTTTTGGCGGTCAGTTCGAACAGCAGCTGACCGTTGTCCTGGCGGTGGTTGGTGAGCAGGTTCTGCTGCTCGCGCACCTTGTTCAGGCGCAGGTTGAGCACGTGCTGGCTGTTGTTGAGCAGGCCGAGGACCTGATTGACCACCGACTCTTCGAGCAGGCGTTCCTTCTGCGCAACGATGCGCTCGCACAGCAGGCTTTCGAGATTGTCGATCTGGCTGCGCGCGAGCAGTTCCTGGTCGCCGCGTACCTTGGCCAGCAGGGCCTGCTTGGCCGACAGCGGCAGCACATCCTGCGCCTTGATGCCGAGCTGCTTGGCGGTGCTCTGACGAATCTGGTTGATGGCGTTCTGCACGAAGGCTTCGCCGGCCAGGTCATCCCACAGCACGTCGATCTTGTTCAGTACGGCAAAGCGTCCGGTCTGGGCGTCATCGTCGAGCTGGCAGATGTGCTGTTGCCAGATGCTCATGTCCGAGGCGGTGACGCCGGCATCGGCCGACAGCAGGAAGATGATGGCCTGGGCGCTGGGCAGCATCGACAGGGTCAGTTCAGGCTCGCTGCCGAGGGCATTCAGGCCGGGCGTGTCGAGAATGCGCAGACCCTGGCGCAGCAGGGGGTGGTCGAAGTTGACCAGAGCGTGGCGCCAGGCCGGAACCAGAACAATGCCCGGCTTGTCGCCGCTCTCCAGCATGTCCGGGTGGAAGCCGAGCTGGATGGCCTGCTCTACCGGCATGGGCTTGGTCCGGGCGACCTGGGCGAAGGCCTGGGCCATGCTGCCGGGATCGCTGGCGTCCAGCGGGATATTCACCCAGTGCCGCGGCACGCGCTTGAACTGGGCAATGCTCGCCTCGGCCAGGCGCGTTTCGATGGGCAGCAGGCGGATGTAGGAGCGTTCCGAGCGCGGGTCGAAATACAGCTCGGTGGGGCACATGGTGGTACGTCCCGCCTGCGACGGCAGCATGCGCTGGCCGAACTGGGAGAAGAACAGGCAGTTGATCAGCTCGGTCTTGCCGCGGGAGAACTCGCCGACGAAGGCCAGGGTGATGTGATCGGTGCGCAGGATCTTCAGCGCCCGGTCGAGCTTGGCTTCCACCGCCGCACTGCCCAGACGGTTATGCGCCAACCAGCTGCGGTAGCGGGTGATCTCGCGCATCAACTCGCGCTTCCAGGCTACATAGGCATCAACCTGCTGGCTGAGACGTTCCATACTCATCCTGATCTTCCTCCGGGCAGTGCATCCGTGCCGAGTGCAGCTTTTTGTTAGCGTTACGCTAACCCGCGCGCGCCAATTTGGCTGCGGATTGACGATGAGCTGTGAACTGGCGCACAGGCAAATGGCCAGTATCTAGCTCAGGCATTATGGAAGAGGGTGGCGGATCGTCAACTGGCTGGCGCCATTGTCCCGCCTTATGGTTGGTCAATGACCCTGAGCGGTTAGTCCGGGCAGGTCCGGCAGTTTCTGCGGGCGCTGGATGCGCACGCGCTTCTGCCTGTTGAGCTCGCCGCTGATCAGGCTGACCTGGCTCTTGGCTACGCCGAAGGCCTTGCCGAGGAAGGCCAGCAGGTGGGCATTGGCCTTGCCCTCGACGGGTGGGGCGGTGAGGCGGATTTTCAGGCGCTCGCCATGCAGCCCGGCGAATTCGTCGGAACTCGCCTTGGGCTGCAGGTGGCAGTCGAGGATCAGGTCTTCCCCGTCCCAGCGGAAATAGCTCAATGCCTGGCCTTACATGAACGGGCTGAGCTGGCGCGGCATGCCGGTCATGGCGGCCAGGTTTCCGATCACCAGCATGTCGATCAGGTTCAGCGCGATGAAGGCGAAAATAGGCGAGATATCCAGGCCGCCCAGGTTCGGAATCAGCTTGCGGAAGGGGGCCAGCAC
>CALMID010000329.1 GCA_937863915.1 uncultured Pseudomonas sp. | reverse complement strand
AGCAAACGGCCGGCCTGGCGCTGCAACAGCAACGCCACGGCCAGCAGGGCCAGGGCATGCAGTTGCTGGTACTGCACGCCCGTCTGGAACACGGCCAGATACTCGGCAGACAACTGCTGACGCAGACCATGCGCGGCAAAGGCGCCGAGCGCCACACTGGTAAAGCCGGAAAAGGCTGCCAGAAGCAGAAACAGTCGCGCCATGTCAGGCTCCAGTCGCGTGGAAAAGGGCCGCTATAATGGCCCGCCCTTCCCTTTCGGCCAAGCCTGTCCATGTCGTCCCGATTACTGCCAAGACTGCTGCGCCGTCTGCTCAAGTTGCTGCTTGCGGCCGCCTTGCTCTCCGCGCTGCTGGTGCTCAGCCTGCGCTGGATTCCCCCGGTGGGCAGCGCCCTGATGGTCGAACGCAAGATCGAGTCCTGGCTCGACGACAAGCCCATCGACCTGCAGCGAGAGTGGCGGCCCTGGCCGGTCATCTCGGATGATCTGAAGATCGCCGTGATCGCCGCCGAAGACCAGAAGTTCGCCGAGCACTGGGGCTTCGATGTCGCTGCCATCCGCGCCGCGCTCAAGCACAACCAGCAAGGCGGCAGTGTGCGCGGCGCCAGCACCCTCAGCCAGCAGGTGGCCAAGAACCTGTTTCTCTGGTCCGGCCGCAGCTGGCTGCGCAAAGGCCTGGAAGCCTGGTTCACCGGACTGATCGAACTGCTCTGGCCCAAGCAGCGGATTCTGGAGGTTTACCTGAATACCGCCGAATGGGGCGACGGCGTGTTTGGCGCAGAAGCCGCTGCCCGCCATCACTTCGGCGTCGGTGCCGCCTACCTGTCACGCCAGCAGGCCAGCCAACTCGCCGCCGTACTGCCCAACCCGCGCGCCTGGAACGCCCGCCGCCCCAGCCCCTACGTGCAGCGTCGGGCCAACTGGATTCGCCAGCAGATGTGGCAACTCGGCGGCAGCCACTACCTCAAACAGCTGGAGCAGCGTGCCGCGAGGCGTTGGCCCTGGCAGAGCTGAACACCCTTTACTGCTTGAGCGCCGCCCGCGGCACCCAGTGCAACAGCTGCACCTGACCATCCAGCAGATGGACGGTCAGCCCCTGCTCGGGATAGACCAACGCATCGCCCTCGGCCAACTGCAAACGCAGACGTGGCGGGCCGAAGGTCGGCAGCAGAGTCGCCTCCACCACGGGGGTAGCAACCGGCTTGATCAGCAACTGCGCAATCGTCTGCGGCCCCAGCTCATCGCGCAGACCGGCACCCAGCGGCACCTCGCCATCCGCCACCTGAGCGGCGGTGGCCTGCTGCAGACTCTGGCGCTGCTCGGTAGTCAGGCTCAGCTCAGCCTCGACCGCCCAGGTTCGACCGTTTTCCGCGAGCTCTGCGCGATGGAGCAGGCGCGGCCCCTCCAGACGGGGCTGCAGCCAGAGCTCGCCGGGAGCGGCATCGACCAGCTGCGCCAGGCTCAGGCGCCCCTCGGCCAGCGGCTGCAGCAACGGCGCCTGCCAGTGCTTGAACTCCGCCAACGGCTCAGCAGGTGGTTGCGGTCGTAGCGCCAGGTAAGCCAGCAGAAAACTGCCGGCAGCGAGCAGGGCAAACCACAGGTAATGCGCCGGGCGCAGACTGGCAAACGGGTTCATCGACACTCCAGAAAAACAAAAGCCGCACTAGGTGCGGCTTTCAGATGCGACGGCGATCAGGCCTGAATCGAGCCCTTGAGCTTGTTCATGGCGTTCTTCTCCAGCTGGCGAATCCGCTCGGCGGAGACGTTGTACTTGGCGGCCAGGTCATGCAGGGTCGCCTTCTCCTCGGCCAGCCAGCGCTGGTGAAGGATGTCGCGGCTGCGCTCATCCAGGCTCTCCAGCGCCTCATGCAGATTGGCGGTCGAGCTGTCGCTCCAGTCCGCCTCTTCCAGCTGGCGCGCCGGGTCGTAACGATGATCTTCCAGATAATGGGCTGGCGACTGGTAGGCCACATCGTCGTCGGCATCGGCTGCCGGGTCGAAGGCCATGTCGCTGCCGGTCAGGCGGCTCTCCATCTCGCGCACTTCGCGCGCCTCGACTCCCAGGGTGTCGGCGACCGCATGCACTTCATCATTGGTCAGCCAGGCCAGACGCTTCTTCTGGCTGCGCAGATTGAAGAACAGCTTGCGCTGCGCCTTGGTCGTGGCGACCTTGACGATGCGCCAGTTGCGCAGGATGAACTCGTGGATTTCCGCCTTGATCCAGTGCACGGCAAAGGACACCAGGCGCACACCCATTTCCGGGTTGAAGCGCTTGACCGCCTTCATCAGGCCGACGTTGCCTTCCTGAATCAGGTCAGCCTGGGCCAGACCGTAGCCGGAATAGCTCTTGGCGATATGGACGACAAAACGCAGGTGCGCCATCACCATCTGCCGAGCGGCTTCCAGATCTTGCTGGTAATAGAGACGCTCAGCCAGTTCGCGCTCCTGCTCTTGGGACAACAGGGCGATGCCGTTGACCGCGTGCACGTAGGCCTCCAGGTTCGCACCGGGAGCCAGGGCATAGACAGGTTGCAAAGCAGTGGACATGCGAATCCTCCGATTCACGAAACTCGCGCAGTGTAGCACTGCGAAATTAGAGGGCAAGCCTGTGGATAAGTTCCGTAACAGATTGCCCGCA
>CALMID010000328.1 GCA_937863915.1 uncultured Pseudomonas sp. | reverse complement strand
CAGTCGCCGCCAGCCGGGGTGGACACTCCCGAGGACCTGGCGCGGGTACGCCGCCTGCTGGCCTGACTCGGTCGTTGACGCGGCGACCGACCATTTTCATCCGGGTTGAGCCACAAGCTCGCCCGGGTGAGCCGGTCCACAGGCCGGCTCCCGAGCTGATCGAGGTGCCTTGATGCACGTGCTGTTTGTTTGCCTGGGCAATATCTGCCGTTCGCCCACGGCCGAAGGCGTTCTGCGCCACAAGTTGGCGGAGCAGGGGCTGAGCGAGCAGGTGCTGGTGGACTCGGCCGGCACCGGCGACTGGCACGTGGGCAAGGCTCCCGATCCGCGTACCCGCGAGGCAGCGGCCCGACGTGGCTATGATCTGTCGCCCCTGCGCGGGCGTCAGGTGCAGTCTGATGACTTTGCCCGGTTTGACCTGATTCTGGCCATGGATGCCCATAACCTGGCCCATCTGCAACGCCTGCGCCCGGCACAGTCGAGGGCGGAGCTGGATCTGTTTCTGCGTCGTTATGATTCGCCTCTCGATGAAGTTCCCGACCCCTATTACGGCGGCGCGCAAGGCTTCGAGCAGGTGCTCGATCTGATCGAAGACGCCTGTGATGGTCTGATCCGTGAAATCCGGGGGCGCCTGTGAGTCTGAGCGTACGGGAAAACCAGTCGCTGAAAGCCTTCAATACCTTTGGCATCGAGGCGTCGGCGCGCTATTTTGCCGAGGCGCAGAACGATGCCGAGGTGCGCGAAGCCTTGCAGTGTGCGCAGCAACTGGGGGTGCCGCTGCTGGTTATCGGTGGTGGCAGCAACCTGCTGCTGACTGCTGACGTACCGGCGCTGGTGCTGCGCATGGCCAGCCGTGGGCGGCGCATGCTGCCGGCTGACGGCGAACAGGTGATCGTCGAGGCCGAAGCGGGCGAGCCCTGGCATGAATTCGTGCAGTGGACCCTGGGGCAGGGGCTGCAGGGCCTGGAAAACCTCAGCCTGATTCCAGGCACGGTGGGCGCCGCGCCCATGCAGAATGTCGGCGCCTACGGGGTCGAGATCAAGGATGTGTTTGCCGGCCTGACGGCGCTGGACCGGCAGACCGGTGAGCTGCGCGACTTCACTCTGGAAGACTGTGCGTTCGCCTACCGTGACAGCCTGTTCAAGCGTGAGCAGGGACGCTGGCTGATCCTGCGTGTGCGTTTTGCCCTGCGCCAGGCCGGTAGCCTGCACCTGGACTACGGCCCGGTGCGTCAGCGCCTGCTGGGAATGGGCATCGAGCAGCCGACGGCGATAGACGTCGGGGCCGCGATCTGTGCGATCCGCCGGGAAAAACTCCCCGATCCGGCCGAACTGGGCAATGCCGGCAGTTTCTTCAAGAATCCTGTGGTGCCACAGGCGCTGGCGGAGCGGATACGCGCCGAGCATGCCAATCTGGTGGCGTATCCGGCGGGCGAGGGGATGGTCAAGCTGGCGGCCGGCTGGCTGATTGACAAGGCGGGCTGGAAGGGCTTTCGCGAAGGTGATGCCGGGGTGCATCGCCAGCAGGCACTGGTGCTGGTCAACTACGGCCAGGCCAGTGGTCGCCAGATTCATCAGCTGGCGCAGCGCATTCAGGCCGACATCCAGGCGCGTTTTGGCGTGGCCCTGGAGATGGAGCCGAATCTGCTCTGAGGCGGGCATTCGGCTAGGCTTGTCAGGGTTCAGGCCTTGCTTGAGGAGTTGCTATGCCGGAGGAGTTTCCCCGTGGCCTGAGCCAGGCTGAAGCCGCGGCGCGCCTGGCCGCCGAAGGCGGCAATCAGTGGCAGCAGGAAACGACCCGCGGCTGGCCGGTGCTGCTTGGCCAGCTGCTGCGTGAACCGATGTTTGTCCTCCTGCTGGCCGCCGGCGGCCTCTACCTGATGATGGGCGACAGCCGGGAGGCGCTGATCCTGCTCGGCTTCGTGGTCATCATCATGTCCATTACCCTGCTGCAGGAGCGCCGCACCGAGCGGGTGCTGGAGGCGCTGCGCGATCTGTCCAGCCCGCGTGCGCTGGTGGTCCGAGATGGCCAGCCGCAGCGTATCCCGGCGCCGGAGGTGGTGCGCGGCGATATCCTGCTGCTGGCCGAGGGCGATCGCGTGCCGGCCGATGGCTTGCTGCTTCAGACCCATGAGCTGGCCTGTGACGAATCCATGCTCAGTGGCGAGTCGGTCCCGGTCGCCAAGTTTGCCGATGGCGCCTGCGCCTATGCCGGCACGCTGGTGGTGCGGGGGCAGGGTGTGCTGCAGGTTACGGCTACTGGCAAGCACACGGAACTGGGGCGGATTGGCCAGTCGCTGCAGGCGATTGAGGTCAGCGACTCACCGCTGCGCCAGGAAATGGCCCGCCTGACCCGACGCCTCACGCTGCTGGCGGGCCTGCTCTGTATCGGTCTGGCTTTGCTGCACTGGTGGTTGAGCAGCGATTGGCTGGCCAGCTTGCTCAGTGGCATCACTCTGGCCATGGGCATCCTGCCGCAGGAGTTCGCGGTTATCCTCATTGTGTTCATGGCCCTGGGCGCGCGCCGTCTGGCGCAGCATCAGGTGCTGACCCGGCAATTGAACAGTATCGAGACACTGGGGCAGACCACCGTGCTGTGCGTCGACAAGACCGGCACGCTGACCCATAACCGCATGCGTGTCGCGGCTTTGCAGGTTGCGGACGGCTACCTGGATGTTCAGTCCTGGCAGGATCAGGCGCTGCCCGAGGCTTATCACGAGTTGCTCGAATACGCCGTGCTGGCCAGCGAAACCGCGCCGCAGGATCCAATGGAGCTGGCGTTCCAGCGTTTTGCCGATGAGTTTCTCAGTGGCACCGAGCACCTGCATGCCGACTGGGCGCTGGTGCGCGAGTACGAGCTGTCGGCGCAGCAGTTGGCCATGTCCCATCTGTGGCAGGCGCAGGCTCACGAGCCGTTATTCGTAGCCTGCAAAGGTGCTCCCGAGGCGATTGTCGATCTGTGCCATTTGAACGACGAGGAGCAGGCCAAGGTCTTGCGACAGGCGGCGCAGATGGCCGAGGCCGGTCTGCGGGTGCTGGCGGTGGCCAAGGCCAGGCATGTCCAGGCTCTGGGTTGGCCAGAGCGCCAGCATGACTTCGAATTCAGTCTGGTCGGCCTGATCGGCCTGCTCGATCCGCTACGCGACGAGGTGCCGGCGGCCATTGCCGAGTGCCAGCAGGCGGGCATCCGCGTGCTGATGATCACCGGCGATCACCCCCGTACTGCGCGGGCCATTGCCCAGGCGGCCGGCATTCAGGCGGGAGAGGTGCATAGCGGGGCGGAGCTGGCAGCGATGTCGGCTACCCAGCTCGCGGATTGCGTGGCGCGTAGTGCCGTGTTCGCCCGGGTCTCGCCGGCGCAGAAGCTGGCCATCGTCGAGGCCCTCAAGGGCAATGGCGAAGTGGTGGCCATGACCGGTGACGGGGTCAACGACGCGCCGGCACTGAAAGCGGCGCATATCGGCATCGCCATGGGCAAACGCGGCACCGATGTGGCCCGCGAGGCGGCGGCGCTGATCCTGCTGGAGGATGACTTCACTGCCATTGTCCGGGCGGTAGCGCTGGGCCGGCGCATCTTTGCCAACCTGCGTCAGGCGCTGATCTATACCCTGGCGGTGCATGTGCCGATCATTTTGCTGGCGTTGCTGCCGCTGCTGTTTGGCTGGCCGCTGTTGCTGGCCCCCATGCATATCGCCTTTCTCGAACTGGTCATCGATCCGGCCTGCTCAATCGTGTTCGAGGCCGAATCGGGCTCGCGGCAGTTGATGAAACAGCGGCCGCGTCCGCTGACAGAAGCGTTGGTGAGCCGGTCGCATGTGCTGATGAGTCTGTTGCAGGGCGCCGGTGTCGGTATGGCGGTAGCTGTGCTGTATGGCGCCAGCCTGCGTTACGGTGTGGCGGTCGAGGTCGCGCGTGGCATGGCCTTCAGTGCGCTGGTGCTGAGCAATGCCCTGCTGATCTTTGCCTGCCGCTCGGCGCAATCCGGTTGGCGGGCCATGTTCGGCGGTTTGTCGCGCACGGGCCTCTGGGTGCTGTCGGCCACGCTGGCCGGCGTGCTGCTGGTGTGTGGCGTGCCGGCGGTGGCGCCGCTGTTCGCCTTTCAGCCGCCCAGTGCATTGCAGTGGCTGCTGGTCGTGCTGGTGGCGCTGTCACTGCTGGGCTATTTCAGCTTGCTCAAGTGGCTGCTTGCAGGGGCTCAGCTCCAGCCGAGCGTCAGGGCGCAGAGCAGCAGATAACGACCGGCTTTGGCCAGGGTGACCAGCAGGAGAAAACGCCACAGCGGTTCACGCAGGGTGCCGGCGATCAGCGTCAGGGGGTCGCCAATGATCGGCATCCAGCTCAGCAGCAGGCTCCAGTGGCCATAACGGCCATACCACTGTTGTGCCCGCAGCAGTTGCGCGGGGTTGAGCGGAAACCAGCGGCGGTCGCGCTGATGCAGGAGATAGCGGCCCAGCCACCAGTTCACCAGTGAGCCCAGAATATTGCCCAGACTGGCGACTGTCAGCAGCAGCCAGAGTGCTTGTGGCCGGTCCAGCAGCAAGGCGACCAGCAGCGCTTCCGACTGCAGCGGCAGCAGGGTGGCGGCACCGAAGGCGCTGATAAACAGCATGAGCAGCTGACTGAGTAAACTCATGGGGGCTG
>CALMID010000327.1 GCA_937863915.1 uncultured Pseudomonas sp. | reverse complement strand
GCGCAACCTGGCCGGCTTCAACCGCAAGGTCAAGGAAGCCGCCGAAGCCGGCACTCCGATTTTCGACCCGCTGTTTAAGCGCGAGAACCAGGACGATCAGCCGGCCGAGCTGCAGGCGCTGCCGACCATCGTGGTGGTGGTCGACGAATTTGCCGACATGATGATGATCGTCGGCAAGAAGGTCGAAGAGCTGATCGCGCGCATCGCGCAGAAGGCGCGGGCGGCCGGCATCCATTTGATCCTCGCCACCCAGCGGCCTTCGGTCGATGTAATCACCGGCCTGATCAAGGCCAACATTCCGACCCGCATGGCCTTCCAAGTATCGAGCAAGATCGACTCACGCACCATTCTCGACCAGGGCGGCGCCGAGCAGTTGCTGGGCCATGGCGACATGCTCTACCTGCCGCCGGGCACCGGCCTGCCGATCCGCGTCCACGGCGCCTTCGTCTCCGACGAGGAGGTGCACCGTGTGGTCGAAGCCTGGAAACTGCGCGGCGCGCCGGACTACATCGAGGACATCCTCAACGGTGCCGACGAGGGCAGCGGTGGCTCCTTCGACGGCACCGGTGGCGAGGGCAGCGAAGGCAGTGAAGAAGACCCCTTGTACGACGAGGCCGTGCGCTTTGTCACCGAAAGCCGCCGTGCCTCCATCTCCGCCGTGCAGCGCAAGCTGAAAATCGGCTACAACCGCGCCGCGCGGATGATCGAGTCGATGGAAATGGCCGGCGTGGTCACCTCGATGAACACCAACGGCTCGCGCGAGGTCATAGCCCCTGCGCCTATCCGTGATTAATGCTGCCGTGAGGAATTCGATGCGCCTGCTTCGCCTGTTCTGTATTGCCGCTCTGTCCTGCGCCAGCCTGCTGGCCCAGGCTGACGAAACCGAATCCATTGCCCGCCTGACCAAACTGCTGACCCAGGCGCAAACCATCACCGGCAGTTTTTCCCAGCTGAGCCTCGACGGCTCCGGGGTCAATCTGCAGGAAACCACCGGCAAGATGGCGCTCAAGCGCCCCGGCCTGATGCGCTGGCATACCGACCCGCCTCTGGAGCAGTTGCTGGTCTCAAACGGCCAGAAAGTCTGGCTGTACGACCCGGACCTGGAGCAGGTGACCATCCAGAACCTCGATCAGCGCCTCAGCCAGACACCGGCGCTGCTGCTTTCCGGCGACATCTCCAAAATCAGCGAGAGCTTTTCCATCACCCACAAGGAAGGCGGCAATATCGTCGATTTCTTCCTCAAGCCCAAAGCCAAGGACAGCCTGTTCGATACCCTGCGCCTGTCCTTCCGTGACGGCGTGATCAACGACATGCAGCTGCTCGACACGATTGGCCAGCGCACCAACATCCTGTTCCGCGAAGTGAAGATGAACGAGCCGCTGGATGCCGCGCAGTTCAACTTCGACGTTCCGCCAGGCGCGGACGTTATCGAGGAATAACGCCCGTCATGGACCTGTTCGGCAGCGCGCCCATTGCCCAGCCCCTGGCGGCGCGGCTGCGCGCCAGCTGTCTGGACGAGTACGTCGGCCAGGAGCACCTGCTGGCCCACGGCAAGCCCCTGCGCGAAGCTCTGGAGCAGGGCGCCCTTCACTCGATGATCTTCTGGGGGCCGCCAGGTGTGGGCAAGACCACCCTGGCCAAGCTGCTCGCCCAGGTTTCCGACGCCCATTTCGAGACGATTTCCGCGGTGCTGTCCGGCGTCAAGGAAATCCGTCAGGCGGTGGAGATGGCCAGGCAGCAGGCCGCCCAGTACGGCCGCCGGACCATCCTCTTTGTCGATGAAGTACACCGCTTCAACAAGAGCCAGCAGGACGCCTTCCTGCCCTATGTCGAAGACGGCACGCTGATCTTTATCGGCGCAACAACCGAGAATCCCTCGTTCGAGCTGAACAACGCCTTGCTCTCCCGGGCCCGCGTCTATGTGCTGAAAAGTCTGGATGAAACCGCGATGCGCAAGCTGGTGGCGCGCGCCCTGGGGGAGGAAAAAGGGCTGGGCAAACGCCAGTTGCAGCTGCCCGAGGAGAGCTTCCAGATCCTGCTGGCCGCCGCCGATGGCGATGGCAGGCGCTTGCTCAACCTGCTGGAGAATGCTGCCGACCTGGCTGAAGACGGCGGCGAGCTGGGCGTGGAGCTTTTGCAGAACCTGCTGGGCGACAGTCGCCGACGTTTCGACAAGGGCGGCGAGGCGTTCTACGACCAGATTTCCGCGCTGCACAAATCGGTGCGGGGCTCCAACCCAGACGCGGCCCTGTACTGGTACGCACGCATGCTCGATGGTGGCTGCGATCCGCTGTACCTGGCCCGTCGCGTGGTACGCATGGCCAGCGAGGATATCGGCAATGCCGATCCGCGTGCCCTGACGCTGTGCCTGAATGCCTGGGATGTGCAGGAGCGCCTGGGCAGCCCCGAAGGCGAGCTGGCCGTGGCCCAGGCGGTGGTCTACCTGGCGTGCGCGCCCAAGAGCAATGCGGTGTACATGGGCTTCAAGGCCGCCATGCGCGACGCGGCCGAACACGGCTCGCTGGAGGTGCCGCTGCACCTGCGCAATGCGCCGACCAGACTGATGAAAGAGCTGGGTTACGGCGAGGAATACCGCTATGCCCACGACGAGCCCGATGCCTACGCCGCTGGCGAGGACTACTTTCCCGAGCAGCTCGAACCGCGCCAGTATTACCAGCCCGTGCCCCGTGGCCTGGAGCTGAAGATTCGCGACAAACTCGAACACCTGGGCAAGCTCGACCGGCAGAGCCCGCGGCAACGGAGAAAACCATGATCAAGGTCGCCATCGCCGTCGCCCTGGGCGGAGCCGCCGGGTCCTTGCTGCGCTTTCTCACCAGCGCCTGGGTGGTGGCCAACTGGCCGAGGCATTACTACCTGGCGACCCTGACGGTTAACCTGATCGGCTGTCTGGCCATCGGTTTTCTCTCGGCCTGGTTTCTGCTGCGTAGCGATATTCCTCTGGTCCTGCGCACCGGCCTTACCGTCGGCGTGCTGGGTGGTCTGACCACCTTTTCCAGTTTCAGCCTGGAAGTACTGCGCCTGCTGGAAAACGGCCAGCATGGACTGGCCGTCAGCTACCTGCTGGGCAGCGTGCTCGGTGGCCTCGGCGCCGCCTGGCTGGGCATGAGCCTGGCGCGGCTGTAAACGTAAAAAGACTCGGCTTGACCGCGCAGACTCCGTAAACTGCGCAGCATCGTGCTCCTTGCGAGCCCTAACTGACTGTTTTGTTTGAGAAGATCACCATGCTCGATTCCAAACTCGTACGTTCGCAGCTCCATGAAGTAGCGGAGCGCCTGGCTACCCGCGGCTTCCAGCTCGACGTGGCGCGTTTCGAAGCCCTCGAGGCTCAGCGCAAGACCGTGCAAACCCGCACCGAACAGCTGCAGAACGAGCGCAATACCCGCTCCAAGGCCATCGGCCAGGCCAAGGCCCGCGGTGAAGACATTACCCCCCTGCTGGCCGAGGTTGATCAGCTGGGTTCCGATCTGGAAGCCGGTAAGCGCGAACTGGAAAGCATCCAGGGCGATCTCGATGCGCTGCTGCTGAACATCCCCAACCTGCCCCATGAGTCGGTGCCGGTCGGCGAAGATGAGGACGGCAACGTCGAGGTATCGCGCTGGGGCACGCCACGCAGCTTCGATTTTGAGATCAAGGATCACGTCGCCCTCGGCGAGCAGCATGGCTGGCTGGACTTCGAGACCGCCGCCAAGCTCTCTGGCGCGCGCTTCTCCATCATGCGTGGCCCCATCGCCCGTCTGCACCGCGCCCTGGCGCAGTTCATGATCAACCTGCATACCGCCGAGCACGGCTATGAGGAGGCCTATACGCCTTACCTGGTGCAGGCCTCCGCGCTGCAGGGCACCGGCCAGTTGCCGAAGTTTGAGGAAGACCTGTTCAAGATCCAGCGTGAAGACCAGGCAGATCTGTACCTGATACCGACTGCCGA
>CALMID010000326.1 GCA_937863915.1 uncultured Pseudomonas sp. | reverse complement strand
GGCAACGGCGACGTTGTGAGCAACCGCGGTGGCAAACTGCTGCGTCCGAAGCGCCTGCCGTCCAACCTGTTCCAGTTCCGTGCTGGCACCGGCGAAGACCGTTGCGTACTGGACTGCATCACCTCGCTGCAGAACGGTGCCGACCTGCTGTGGATCGAAACCGAGAAGCCGCACGTTGGCCAGATCAAGGGCATGGTTGACCGCATCCGCGAAGTCATTCCGAACGCCAAACTGGTGTACAACAACAGCCCGTCCTTCAACTGGACCCTGAACTTCCGTCAGCAAGTGTTCGATGCGTTCGTTGCCGAAGGCAAAGACGTTTCCGCCTACGACCGCGCCAAGCTGATGAGCGTCGAGTACGACGAAACCGAACTGGCTCAGGTTGCTGACGAGAAGATCCGCACCTTCCAGCGCGACGGTTCGGCTCACGCCGGCATCTTCCACCACCTGATCACTCTGCCGACCTACCACACAGCCGCGCTGTCGACCGACAACCTGGCCAAAGGTTACTTCTCAGACCAGGGCATGCTGGCCTACGTGAAAGGTGTTCAGCGTCAAGAGCTGCGTCAGGGCATCGCTTGCGTCAAGCACCAGAACATGGCTGGTTCCGACATCGGTGACAACCACAAAGAGTACTTCGCTGGCGAAGCAGCTCTGAAGGCCTCCGGTAAAGACAACACCATGAACCAGTTCCACTAATAGGAACCGGCTCAAGCGGGAAGCTGCAATCGCACTTTTCGCTCGTGTTGCCCAACAAACCCCAGCTTCGGCTGGGGTTTGTCGTTTCTGCTGATTGGCCAGGATGACAGCTCAAGGCTGCGACCCTGGCCAGAGACCCCGGCATGCGCGGCATCGACAATCCAGCTTTCTCTCGCTCAGGAAGCAGTCGTGCCCACTAATCGACTCAGTCGCGCAGTCAATTTCATCAATCGCTTGCCTCAAGGTCTGCGCCCCTCCCTGCTCAGCCTTCTGTTTGCCACCCAGGTCCGCTTTGCCGGTACGGCCAGAATCCGCGTGGACAGCCTGACCCGGCAGCAAGCCTGCCTGACTCTGCGCAACAGGCGCCGCGTAGGCAATCATGTGGGCGGCATACATGCCGCTGCCATGGCGCTACTGGCCGAATCTGCCACCGGCTTTGTAGTCGGCATGAGCGTCCCGGACACCCATCTGTTGCTGATCAAGACCCTGCACGTTGACTACCGGCGACGAGCGACCGGCAGCCTGCGTGCATTGGCTACCTTGACTCCCGAGCAACTGATGGCACTGACTACGCAAACACGCGGAGAAATGGCCGTGCAGGTAGCGATCACCGACGAGTCGGGCCAACAACCCATTACCTGCGAGATGATCTGGGCCTGGCTGCCGCATCAGTAGTGAAGATCGGCAGGCGCCATCCGGCCTGGCGCCCTTGTCTGCGATCAATGCAGCGCGACTCAAATAGCCCTCTAATGCGAATTGATCGCAATATCTACTTATAAAAAGCGGACATAAATGGTTATTCACTGGCCATTCGACTTAAGCCTGATATACCTGTGAAGAGCCTTGTAAGCCTTGCAGCACTAAGGGGTGAGTGTCCTAAGCTGTTATTGGCTATCCATTTTTTCTGTTAGATAAATTTACTTGGCTACACTTGGGCGCTTAGAATTAGAGGAATTTAAGCCGACCAAAAATCAAATATTGGTCACATATTGAACCCAATCTTCAATATGTCACCCAACGAGATAAAGGAGCGCCGGCGTGACTGAATCTACCGCCCTACTCGCCCACAACTGGGCCTTCGGTCTTTTTCTTTTGGCCGTGTGCGGCCTCATTGCATTCATGCTGGGTGTTTCCAGCCTGCTCGGCAGCCGTGCCTGGGGGCGCAGCAAGAACGAGCCATTCGAATCCGGCATGCTGCCGACCGGCAGCGCGCGTCTGCGCCTGTCTGCCAAGTTCTATCTGGTCGCGATGCTCTTCGTGATCTTCGACGTTGAAGCCCTATTTCTCTTCGCCTGGTCGGTATCCGTTCGCGAAAGCGGGTGGGCCGGCTTTATCGAAGCTACCATTTTCATCGCAATTCTGTTGGCAGGTCTTGTCTATCTTTGGCGTATCGGCGCGCTCGACTGGGCGCCCGAAGCACGTCGCAAGCGGCAGGCGAAGCTGAAACAATGAGGCTTTGGCAATGCAATACAAACTTACTCGGATCGATCCGGATGCGCCTAACGAGCAGTATCCGATCGGCGAGCGGGAGACAGTCCAGGACCCGCTGCTAGAAGATCAGGTTCACAAGAACATCTTCATGGGCAAGCTTGAAGATGTACTGCACAAGACCGTCAACTGGGGGCGCAAGAATTCCTTGTGGCCTTATAACTTCGGTCTTTCCTGCTGCTATGTGGAAATGACGACCGCCTTCACCGCGCCGCATGACATTGCCCGCTTTGGTGCCGAGGTTATTCGTGCGTCTCCGCGCCAGGCAGACTTCATGGTGGTCGCTGGTACCTGTTTCGTGAAGATGGCCCCGGTCATTCAGCGTCTGTATGAACAGATGCTGGAGCCCAAGTGGGTGATTTCCATGGGTTCCTGTGCCAACTCCGGCGGCATGTACGACATTTACTCGGTGGTCCAGGGCGTGGACAAGTTTCTGCCGGTGGATGTCTATGTGCCGGGTTGTCCGCCTCGTCCCGAAGCCTTCCTGCAGGCCCTGATGCTGCTGCAGGATTCCATCGGTGAGGAGCGCCGCCCGTTGTCCTGGGTGGTTGGTGAGCAAGGCGTGTACCGCGCCGAGATGCCAGCCCAGAAGGACTTGCGCCGTGAACAGCGTATTCAGGTAACCAACCTGCGCAGCCCGGACGAAGTGTAAGCCTGCTGGCTTGCCATTCCGTTGACCCGACAGCGACCGAGAACATGACTGCAGACTCCGCTCTGTACATCCCGCCTTACAAGGCCGACGACCAAGATGTGGTCGTCGAACTGAATTCGCGCTTTGGCGCGGAAACCTTCGTCATTCAGCCGACGCGTACCGGTATGCCGGTGATCTGGGTACCTCGCGACAAGCTGATTGAAGTGCTGACCTTCCTGCGTCAGCTGCCCAAGCCCTACGTCATGCTGTACGACCTGCATGGCGTCGATGAGCGCCTGCGCACCCAGCGTCAGGGGCTGCCGGCCGCCGACTACAGCGTGTTCTATCACCTGCTGTCGATCGAGCGGAACAGCGACGTCATGCTCAAGGTGGCCCTGAGCGAAGGTGACCTCAACCTGCCGACCGCGACCAGGATCTGGCCGAATGCCAACTGGTATGAGCGCGAAGTGTGGGACCTGTTCGGCATCACCTTCCAGGGCCATCCGCACCTGACCCGCATCATGATGCCGCCGACCTGGGAAGGCCATCCGCTGCGCAAGGACTACCCGGCGCGCGCCACCGAGTTCGACCCTTTCAGCCTGACCCTGGCCAAACAGCAGCTCGAAGAAGAAGCGGCTCGTTTCAACCCTGAAGACTGGGGTATGAAACGGGGCAGCGAGCACGAGGACTACATGTTCCTCAACCTCGGCCCCAACCACCCTTCTGCCCACGGCGCGTTCCGCATCATCCTGCAGCTGGATGGTGAAGAGATCGTCGACTGCGTGCCGGAGATCGGTTACCACCACCGTGGTGCCGAGAAGATGGCCGAGCGCCAGAGCTGGCACAGTTTCATTCCCTACACCGACCGCATCGATTACCTCGGCGGGGTGATGAACAACCTGCCCTATGTCCTTGCCGTCGAGAAACTGGCCGGGATCAAGGTGCCGGACCGCGTCGATTTCATCCGCGTGATGATGGCCGAGTTCTTCCGCATCACCAGCCACCTGCTGTTCCTGGGTACCTATATCCAGGACGTCGGCGCGATGACTCCGGTGTTCTTCACCTTCACCGACCGCCAGCGCGCCTACAAGGTGATCGAAGCCGTGACCGGCTTCCGCCTGCACCCGGCCTGGTACCGCATCGGTGGCGTGGCGCACGATTTGCCGCGCGGCTGGGACAAGCTGGTCAAGGAGTTCGTTGACTGGCTGCCCAAGCGCCTCGACGAATACGAAAAGGCCGCCCTGCAGAACAGCATCCTCATCGGTCGTACCAAAGGTGTTGCCCAGTACAACACCAAGGAAGCGCTGGAATGGGGTGTTACCGGTGCCGGCCTGCGCTCCACCGGCTGCGACTTCGACCTGCGCAAGGCTCGCCCGTACTCGGGCTATGAGAACTTCGAGTTCGAAGTGCCGCTGGCGCACAACGGTGACGCCTACGACCGCTGCATGGTCCGTGTCGAGGAGATGCGCCAGAGCATTCGCATCATCGATCAGTGCCTGAAGCACATGCCGGCCGGCCCGTTCAAGGCCGATCACCCGCTGACGACGCCGCCGCCGAAAGAACGCACCCTGCAGCACATCGAGACCCTGATCACCCACTTCCTGCAGGTTTCCTGGGGCCCGGTCATGCCGGCCAACGAAGCCTTCCAGATGATCGAGGCGACCAAGGGCATCAACAGTTATTACCTGACGAGCGATGGCAGCACCATGAGCTACCGGACGCGCATCCGCACGCCGAGCTTCGCCCACCTGCAGCAGATTCCTTCGGTAATCCGCGGCAGCATGGTGGCTGACCTGATTGCCTACCTGGGCAGTATCGACTTCGTTATGGCTGACGTGGACCGCTAAGCATGAGCACGTTGATCCAGACTGACCGTTTCGTCCTCAGCGACACCGAGCGCTCGGCCATCGAGCATGAGATGCATCACTACGAGGACCCGCGCGCGGCGTCCATCGAAGCCCTGAAGATCGTGCAGAAGGAGCGCGGCTGGGTGCCGGACGGTGCAGCCGACGCTATCGGCGCCATCCTAGGCATTCCAGCTAGTGACGTTGAGGGTGTGGCTACCTTTTACAGCCAGATTTTCCGCCAGCCGGTTGGCCGCCACATCATTCGTGTGTGCGACAGCATGACCTGCTTCATCGGCGGTCACGAATCGATCCTCGGCAGCATCAAGAACCAGCTGGGCATCGCCCCGGGCCAGACCACTGCCGATGGCCGCTTCACCCTGCTGCCGGTGTGCTGCCTGGGCAACTGTGACAAGGCACCGGCACTGATGATCGATGATGACACCTTCGGCAATGTTGATGCCGGCAGTGTCGCCCAGCTTCTGGAGGCCTACGCATGACTCTTACCTCCATGGGCCCGGCCAACCGCATTGCCCGCAGCGCCGAGACCCACCCGCTGACCTGGCGTCTGCGTGAAGACGGCGAGCCGGTGTGGCTGGCCGAATACCAGGCCAAGAACGGCTACACCGCCGCGCGTAAGGCGCTCGTCGACATGGCCCAGGCCGACATCGTGCAGACCGTCAAGGACTCGGGGCTCAAGGGCCGTGGTGGCGCCGGTTTCCCCACCGGGGTCAAGTGGGGCCTGATGCCCAACGACGAGTCCATGAACATCCGCTACCTGCTGTGCAACGCGGACGAAATGGAGCCCAACACCTGGAAGGACCGCATGCTCATGGAGCAGCAGCCGCACCTGCTGATCGAAGGCATGCTGATTTCCGCGCGCGCGCTCAAGGCCTACCGTGGCTATATCTTCCTGCGCGGCGAGTATGTGGATGCCGCGCGCAACCTGAACAAGGCCATCGACGAAGCCAAGGCCGCCGGTCTGCTCGGCAAGAACATTCTGGGCAGCGGTTTCGACTTCGAGCTCTTCGTGCATACCGGCGCCGGCCGCTACATCTGTGGTGAAGAAACGGCGCTGATCAACTCGCTGGAAGGCCGCCGTGCCAACCCGCGCTCCAAGCCGCCCTTCCCCGCCGCCGTTGGCGTCTGGGGCAAGCCGACCTGCGTCAACAACGTCGAAACCCTGTGCAACGTCCCCGCCATCGTCGGCAACGGTGTTGACTGGTACAAGTCGCTGGCCCGCGCCGGCAGTGAAGACCATGGCACCAAGCTGATGGGTTTCTCCGGCAAGGTGAAGAACCCCGGCCTGTGGGAACTGCCCTTTGGTATCCCGGCCCGCGAGCTGTTTGAAGACTACGCTGGCGGTATGCGCGATGGCTTCAAGCTCAAGGCCTGGCAGCCGGGCGGTGCGGGCACCGGCTTCCTTCTGCCGGAACACCTGGATGCGCCGATGTTTGCCGGCGGCATCGCCAAGGTTGGCACCCGTATGGGCACCGGTCTGGCGCTGGCGGTCGACGACTCGATCAACATGGTGTCGCTGCTGCGCAACATGGAAGAGTTCTTTGCCCGCGAGTCCTGCGGCTGGTGCACGCCGTGCCGCGATGGTCTGCCATGGAGCGTCAAGGTGCTGCGGGCGCTGGAGCGCGGCGATGGCCAGGCTGGCGATCTCGAGACCCTCGAGCAGCTCGTAACTTCGCTCGGCCCAGGGCGCACCTTCTGTGCGCACGCCCCGGGGGCCGTGGAGCCACTGGGCAGCGCGCTGAAGTATTTCCGCCCCGAGTTCGAGGCGGGTATCGCCAAACAGGCAGCCGCCGTACCGGCATGAATACAGTGACCGCAGGCGTGGCCTGCGGTTCGTCCGCCCTGCGGACACAACGGTTTCTCAATTAGACAGCTCGCCTGGCGAGTACAAGAAGACACCCGAAAATGGCCACTATTCACGTAGACGGCAAGACCTTTGAAGTCGATGGGGCGGACAACCTGCTGCAGGCCTGCCTCTCCATGGGACTTGATATTCCGTACTTCTGCTGGCACCCGGCGCTGGGCAGCGTTGGAGCCTGCCGCCAGTGCGCGGTCAAGCAGTACACCGACGAGAACGACAAGCGCGGCCGCCTGGTCATGTCCTGCATGACACCCGCCACCGACAACACCTGGATTTCCATCGACGACGAGGAAGCCAAGCAGTTCCGCGAAAGCGTGGTGGAGTGGCTGATGACCAACCACCCGCACGACTGCCCGGTGTGCGAGGAAGGCGGTCATTGCCACCTCCAGGACATGACCGTGATGACCGGTCATAACAAACGCCGCTACCGCTTCACCAAGCGCACCCACACCAATCAGGAGCTCGGCCCGTTCATCGCCCACGAGATGAACCGCTGCATCGCCTGCTACCGCTGTGTGCGCTATTACAAGGATTACGCCGGTGGTACCGATCTGGGCGTCTACGGCGCCCATGACAATGTGTACTTCGGCCGTGTCGAAGACGGCGTACTGGAAAGCGAGTTCTCCGGCAACCTGGTCGAGGTCTGCCCGACCGGCGTATTCACCGACAAGACCCACTCCGAGCGTTACAACCGCAAGTGGGACATGCAGTTTGCCCCAAGCATCTGCCACGGTTGCGCCGCCGGCTGCAACATCAGTCCCGGTGAGCGCTATGGCGAAATTCGCCGTATCGAGAACCGCTTCAACGGCTCGGTAAACCACTACTTCCTCTGCGACCGTGGCCGTTTCGGCTACGGCTACGTCAACAACAGCGATCGTCCGCGCCAGCCACAACTGGCCGATGGTACCCAGCTGTCGCTGGATGAGGCTCTGGACAAGGCCGCAGCTCTGCTCAAGGGGCGCCGTGTCATTGGCATCGGCTCTCCGCGTGCCAGCCTGGAAGGCAACTTCGCCCTGCGCGAACTGGTCGGTGCGGGCAACTTCTCCGTGGGTATCGCTGCCAACGAGCTGGCCTGCCTGCAACTGGCCCGCGAGCTGCTGCAGAACGGCCCGCTACCAACGCCGACACTGCGCGAGATCGAAGACCATGACGCGGTGTTCGTCCTCGGCGAGGACCTGACCCAGACCTCCGCCCGCGTCGCCCTGGCCCTGCGCCAGGCGGTCAAAGGCAAGGCCACCGACATCGCCGCCTCGATGAAAATTCAGGACTGGCACATGGCAGCCGTGCAGAACGTCGCCCAGCACGCCAGCAATCCGCTGTTCATCGCCACTGTCGATGCCACCCGCCTGGACGACGCCGCCACGGAAACCGTGCATGCCGCGCCGGCAGACCTGGCCCGCCTCGGCTTTGCCGTGGCCCATGCCATCGACCCGAGCGCGCCCGCCGTGAATGGCCTGGACAGCGAAGCCGAGCAACTGGCGCAGCGTATTGCCGCCGCCCTGCTGGCGGGCAAACGGCCGCTGATCGTTGCCGGCACCTCGCTGGGCAATCAGGCGCTGCTGGAAGCCGCCGGTAACATTGCCCAGGCCCTGAAAAACCGCGAGAAGAACGCCTCCATCAGCCTGGCGCTGGGTGAAGCCAACAGCCTCGGCGCCACCCTGCTTGGCGGCGATTCGCTGGAAAGCGCCCTTGCCCGCCTGCAGAGCGGCGAAGCCGATGCCCTGGTTGTACTGGAAAACGATCTGTATCGCCGCGCCGACAAGGCCGTGGTCGATGCCGCGCTGGCCAAGGCCAGTGTGCTGATCGTCGCCGATCACCAACCAACAGCGACCGTCTCGCGGGCTGATCTGGTGCTGCCGGTGGCCACCTTTGCCGAAGGCGATGGCACACTGGTCAGCCAGGAAGGCCGCGCCCAGCGCTTCTTCCAGGTGTTCGACCCGGTCTACTACAACGCCGACAACCTGGTTCGTGAAGGCTGGCGCTGGCTGCATGCTCTGCACAGCACCCTGCAGGGTCAGTCCGTCGACTGGACACAGCTGGACCAGGTGACCAATGCCTGTGCCGCCAGCAGCGAACTGCTCGCCGGCATCCGCGACGCCGCGCCAAGCGCCAGCTTCCGCATCAAGGGCCTGAAGCTCGCCCGCGAGCCGCACCGCTACAGTGGCCGCACCTCCATGCGCGCCAACATCAGCGTGCACGAACCTCGTCAGCCGCAGGACAAGGACTCGGCCTTTGCCTTCTCCATGGAAGGCTATGCCGGCAGCGCGGAAGATCGTCAGCAGATTCCGTTCGCCTGGTCGCCGGGTTGGAACTCGCCGCAGGCATGGAACAAGTTCCAGGACGAAGTCGGTGGTCACCTGCGCGCCGGTGATCCCGGTGTGCGCCTGCTCGATGGCGAGCGTGCCGATCTGAACTGGTTCAGCGTTCCCGCGGCCTGCTCTGCTCAGCCGGGCAACTGGCAGGTCGTGCCCTACTTCCATCTGTTCGGCAGTGACGAAACCAGTGCCCGCGCCAAGCCGATCCAGCAGCGTATCCCCGAGGCCTATGTGGTACTGGCCGAGGAAGATGCCGCCAAGTTGGGCGTCAACCCGGGCGCCATGCTCGGGCTAACCGTCGGCGGCGTAACGCTGCGTCTGCCGCTGCAGACCAGCGCCGCACTGTCCAGCGGCCTGATCGGCCTGCCGGCAGGCCTACCGGGCATACCGGCGCTGACCGCCAATGTCAGCGTGAGTGACGTTCAGGAGGTGGCATGATGAGTTGGCTGACGCCTGAACTGATCGAGGTGATCATCGCGGTAGTCAAGGCCGTGGTGATTCTCCTCGCCGTGGTTGTCACCGGCGCCCTGCTGTCCTGGGTCGAGCGCCGTCTGCTCGGTCTCTGGCAGGACCGCTACGGCCCGAACCGCGTGGGCCCGTTCGGTGCCTTCCAGCTCGGCGCCGACATGGTCAAGATGTTCTTCAAGGAGGACTGGACGCCGCCGTTCGCCGACAAGCTGATCTTCACTCTGGCGCCTATCGTGGCCATGAGTGCGCTGCTGATCGCCTATGCCGTGGTGCCGATCACCCCCACCTGGGGCGTGGCGGACCTGAACATCGGTCTGCTGTTCTTCTTCGGCATGGCCGGTATCGCGGTGTACGCGGTGCTGTTCGCCGGCTGGTCGAGCAACAACAAGTTCGCCCTGCTCGGTAGCCTGCGGGCGTCGGCGCAAACCCTGTCCTATGAAGTCTTCATGGGCCTGGCGCTGATGGGCGTAGTGGCCCAGGCCGGCAGCTTCAACATGCGCGACATTGTCGAATACCAGCAGCAGAACCTGTGGTTCATCATTCCGCAGTTCCTCGGCTTCTGTACCTTCTTCATCGCCGGTGTGGCCGTCACCCACCGTCACCCATTCGACCAGCCGGAAGCCGAGCAGGAGCTCGCCGACGGCTACCACATCGAATACGCGGGGATGAAATGGGGCATGTTCTTTGTCGGTGAATACATCGGCATCGTGCTGGTGTCCTCGCTGCTGGTAACGCTGTTCTTCGGCGGCTGGCACGGCCCGTTCCTGGAGCAGCTGCCGTGGCTGTCGTTCTTCTACTTTGCGGCCAAGGTGGCGTTCTTCATTGTCCTGTTCATCCTGCTGCGCGCCTCTATTCCGCGCCCGCGCTATGACCAGGTGATGAGCTTCAGCTGGAAGTTCTGTCTGCCACTGACCCTGATCAATCTGCTGGTAACCGCTGCTCTGGTGCTGCTCAACAGCCCGGCTGCGGGGCAGTAAGGAACATGAACATGATCAAGGAAATCCTGCACATCCTGCACGGTACCTACACCCAGCTGCGCAGCCTGGTGATGGTGTTTGGCCACAGCTTCCGCAAGCGCGATACCTTGCAGTACCCGGAAGAACCCGTGTATCTGCCGCCGCGTTTCCGTGGTCGCATCGTCCTGACCCGCGACCCGGACGGCGAAGAACGCTGTGTGGCCTGCAACCTCTGCGCCGTGGCCTGCCCGGTCGGCTGCATTTCGCTGCAGAAGGCGGAGAAGGAAGACGGTCGCTGGTATCCAGAGTTCTTCCGCATCAACTTCTCGCGCTGCATCTTCTGCGGCCTGTGCGAGGAAGCCTGTCCGACCACAGCCATCCAGCTGACCCCGGACTTCGAAATGGCCGAGTACAAGCGCCAGGATCTGGTCTATGAGAAGCAGGACCTGCTGATCTCCGGCCCTGGCAAGTACCCGGACTACAACTTCTACCGCGTCTCGGGCATGGCGATTGCCGGCAAGCCCAAGGGCGCGGCGCAGAACGAAGCCGAACCGATCAACGTCAAAGGCCTGCTGCCCTAAGGAGAGGACATGGAACTCGCTTTCTACCTGGCCTCCGCTGTTGCGGTTGCCTCGACCTTCCGGGTCATCACCCATACCAACCCGGTACATGCCCTGCTCTACCTGATCGTCTCGCTGCTGGCCGTGTCGATGTGCTTCTTCGCCCTCGGCGCACCCTTTGCCGGGGCACTGGAAATCATCGTCTACGCCGGCGCCATCATGGTGCTGTTCGTCTTCGTGGTGATGATGCTCAACCTGGGGCCGGCGGTTGCCGAGCAGGAATCCAAGTGGCTGACTCCCGGCATCTGGATCGGCCCTGGCTTGCTGTCTCTGGTGCTGCTGGCCGAGCTGTTCTACGTACTGTTTGGCAACAGCACCGGCGCCCTGATTCAGGGAACTCAGGTCGATGCCAAGGCCGTCGGCGTCAGCCTGTTCGGCCCGTACCTGCTGGCGGTTGAACTGGCCTCCATGCTGCTGTTGGCAGCACTGGTGGCGGCCTATCACCTCGGCCGCCAAGAAGCGAAGGAGTAACAGGATGAACGGTATTCCCATGGAGCACGGCCTGGCCATTGCCGGCATGCTCTTCTGCCTCGGCCTGGCTGGCCTGATGGTGCGGCGCAACATCCTGTTCGTACTGATGAGCCTGGAAGTGATGATGAACGCGACCGCACTGGCCTTTGTCGTGGCCGGTAGCCGCTGGGCGCAGCCCGATGGACAGATCATGTTCATCCTGGTGCTCAGCCTGGCAGCCGCCGAGGCCAGCATTGGCCTGGCGATCCTGCTGCAGCTGTATCGCCGTTTCCACACCCTCGATATCGACGCAGCCAGCGAGATGCGCGGATGAACGCACTATTTCTGACCTTTGTTTTCCCGCTGATCGGCTTCCTGCTCCTGTCGTTCTCCCGTGGCCGTCTGGGTGAAAACCTGTCGGCGCTGATCGGAGTCGGCTCGGTGGGCCTCTCCGCGGCGACCAGTGCCTGGATCATCTACCAGTTCAATGTGGCACCACCGGAGGCCGGGGTTTTCACCCAGCAGCTGTGGGTCTGGATGAGCGTCGAGGGCTTCGCC
>CALMID010000325.1 GCA_937863915.1 uncultured Pseudomonas sp. | reverse complement strand
TTGGGCAGGTCGGAGCGGGTGCGCGGGTAGTCGGTCTGCTGGGTTTCCCAGGTGATCAGGCCGTTCTTCACGTAGATCTTCCAGGAGCACGACCCGGTGCAGTTCACGCCGTGGGTGGAACGTACGATCTTGTCGTACTGCCAGCGCGAGCGGTAGACGTTCTCCCAGTCGCGAGACTCCTTGCGGGTCTCGCCATGACCGTCGGCGAACTCCCCCTGCTTGCGGTTGAAGAAGCGCAGCTGGTCGAGTATATGGCTCATTTTCTTTTCCTCTCAGGCTGAGCGCCGGCGGTTAACCCGGCGCTCGTCATCATTCGATTAGGCGTGCGCCGGTCTTAGCAGGGAGTCTCAGCGCCCTTGCGCGAGTACCACCACCAGGTCACCAGGATGCAGCTGACGTAGTAGCCGACAAACACATAGAGCGCGGTTTGCGGGCCACCGGTCAGCGCCATCGAGGTGCCGAAGGATTTGGGGATGAAGAAGGCGCCGTAGGCGGCGATGGCGGAGCTGAAACCCAGCACCGCGGCCGCTTCCTTGCCGGCGTCCTTGACCGCCTGCTCCTGCGCCGCCGCGCCTTTGCCGGCGCTCCAGCGCTCGTGCAGGGTGCGGAAGATCACCGGGATCATGCGGAAGGTGGAGCCGTTGCCCACACCGGTGGTGACGAACAGCAGCATGAACATGGCCAGGAAGCCGTAGAAGTTGCCCTCGCTACCGTTCTGCGGGAGGAACTGCAGCACACCGAACACGGCGGCAATCATCACCACGAAGTTCCACAGGGTGACGCGCGCGCCGCCGAGCTTGTCGGCCAGCCAGCCGCCGACCGGACGGATCAGCGCGCCGACCAGAGGGCCGAGGAAGGCGAACTTGAGCGGATCGACACCCGGGAACTGGGTCTTGATCAGCATCGGGAAGCCGGCGGCAAAGCCGATGAAGGAGCCGAAGGTGGCCAGGTACAGCCAGCACATCAGCCAGTTGTGCTTGCGGCTGAAGATCACCGCCTGCTCGCGGAACGAGGCCTTGGCCGAGCTCAGGTCATTCATGCCGAACCAGGCAGCCAGCGTCACCACGATGATGAACGGCACCCAGATGAAACCGGCGTTCTGCAGCCACAGCTGGCCACCGTCGGCCAGGTTCTGCGCACTGCCACCGACCGCACCGAACAGACCGGCACCGATCACCAGCGGCACGCCGAACTGCATCACCGATACGCCGAGGTTACCCAGGCCGGCGTTCAGGCCCAGCGCGGTGCCCTGCTGGGCCTTGGGAAAGAAGAAGCTGATGTTGGACATGCTGGAGGCGAAGTTGCCGCCACCAAAGCCGCACAGCAGGGCGATGATCACGAACACGCTGTAGGGCGTGGTCGGGTCCTGCACGGCAAAGCCCATCCAGATCGCCGGTGCCAGCAGGGAGGCGGTGCTCAGCGCTGTCCAGCGCCGGACACCGAAGATCGGCACCATGAACGAATAGAAGATGCGGAAGGTGGCACCGGACAGGCCCGGCAGCGCCGCCAGCCAGAACAGCTGGTCGGTGGTGAAGGTAAAGCCGATCGCCGGCAGGCGCACGGTCACCGCGCTCCACACCATCCACACGGCAAACGCCAGGAGCAGCGCCGGGATCGAGATCCACAGGTTGCGGGTGGCAATGGCCTTGCCAGTGGTGCCCCAGAAATGGGCATCCTCCGGGCGCCAGTCGTGGATCACTGGCCCGCTATTGGGCAGCGGAGCTGCCTGGGCATTCTTGGTTGCAGACATGGTCAGACTCCTTCAGACATCGGAACTGGCGTTCATCGGGCTGGCAGAGCCATGACCCATGACCGGGGTTTTGCGAACTTCACTGACATACATCCAGATCAGGGAGACCCAGACCACGCCGTACATCAGCATGAAACAGGAGGAGCGCACGCCGGTGAGGTCCACCAGGGCGCCGAACATGATCGGCAGGACGAAGCCGCCCAGGCCGCCGGCCAGGCCGACGATGCCGGACACCGCGCCCATGTTGGTGGGGAACTCATCGGAGATGTACTTGAACACCGAGGCCTTGCCGAACGCCCAGGCCATGCCCATGGCGAACATCAGCACGGTGAAGACGTACACGTTGAGGCCGATGTGGAACGTCTGCGGGCCGTTGACGGTGTGCACGGTGAAGTCGGTCTGCGGGTAGGACAGGATGAACAGGCAGATCCAGCTCACCCACATCACCCACCAGGTCACGCTGTGCGCGCCCCACTTGTCCGACATCCAGCCGCCGATGGCGCGCAGCACGCCGCCCGGCAGGGAGAAGCAGGCGGCCAGCAAGGCGGCGCTCTGCAGGGTCAGCTCGTATTCCTGCACGTAGTACTTGGTCATCCACAGGGCCAGGGCTACGTAGCCGCCGAAGACGATCGAGTAGTACTGGCAGTAGCGCCACACGCGCGGGTCTTTCAGGGTCTTGAGTTGCTCGCCCAGCGAGATGCTGCTCGGCACCCGGTGTTCCTTCTTCTCGTAGGTGAGAAACCAGAACAGCAGCGCGGTGATGAACATCACTGCCGAGTAGACCTTGGGCACCATCTGCCAGCTGGCGGCGGCGATGATGGCCGGGGCGACAAATTTGGTGACCGCGGCACCGGCGTTACCGGCACCGAAGATGCCCATCGCTGTGCCCTGGGTGCTCTTGTCGAACCACTTGGCGACATAGGCGATACCCACCGAGAAGGAACCGCCGGCCAGGCCGACGAACAGGCCCAGCACCAGGAAGTGCCAGAACTCGGTGGCCATGCTGATCATGTAGATCGGCAGCACACACACCAGCATCAGGATGAAGAAGACGATGCGACCACCGAAGCGGTCGGTCAGCATGCCCAGCGGCAGACGGATCAGCGAACCGGTCAGCACGGGCGTGGCCGCCAGCAGGCCGAACTGGGTTTCGTTAAGTTGCAGCAGTTCCTTGATCGGCACCCCGAGCACGG
>CALMID010000324.1 GCA_937863915.1 uncultured Pseudomonas sp. | reverse complement strand
ACCTAGGCGCTGGAATTTGCCCGGATCGCGCAGAAACTCGACCAGCTCACCAACCTCTTCCTTAGCCTCGTCGCAACCCGCGACGTCAGCCAGGGTAGTTTTCACCTGATCTTCCGAGAGCAGGCGCGCCTTGGACTTGCCGAAACTCATCGGCCCGCCCTTGCCGCCACCGCCGCCCTGCATCTGGCGCATGAAGAACATGAATACGGCAATGATCACCAGGATCGGGAAGCTGGCGACCAGCAATTGGGTCCAGATGCTCTGGCGCTCAGGCTGCTCGCCGATGATCTTGACGTTATTGTCGAGCAGATCCTTGATCAGGCCACGATCCTCAATGGCCGGACGCACGGTATCGAACTTGCTGCCATCCGCACGCTTGCCACTGATGATATAGCCGTTGACCGTCACCTCGGTGACTGCACCCTGCTGCACCTGCTGGATGAACTCGGAATAGTTCAGCTTGCTGGCTTCAGTAGGGCTGGAGAAGTTGTTCATCACCGTCACCAGGACGGCTGCGATGATCAGCCACAGGATCAGGTTCTTTGCCATATCGTTCAATTCACTACCCTCTGAAGCTCGCCCCGTCCCGAGGCGCCACTCCGCATCACGGCTGGTTGATTACCCGCCTTAAATTACACCAAAGCCCCTCGCCCCGCAGGCACGCTCTGTAACGCTTTACTACCTGAAACCAGTCTAGGCGCCGCGAAAGCCGCGAGCGAGCAGATATTGCTCATGCCAGCAGTTACGCGACGGCAGGAATCAGCTCGCCCTCAAAGAACAGCCCACGCGTGGATATTGGGGCCCTTTCGCTAATCACAAGAGCAACCGCGCAATTAGCAACGATCCTTGGGTTTGGCTGGGCTGCCACCTCTCGCTCGGGTAAACTAAGCGCCGTTTTCGAAGAGTTCAGACCTAGAGGTCAAATTATGGCGCTCACTCAAGAGCAGAAGAAACAGTTCAAATCCATCGGCCACCACCTCAAACCAGTGTTGATTGTGGCGGAAAATGGTTTGAGCGAAGGCGTTGTTGCTGAGCTGGAACGCGCCCTGAACGACCACGAGTTGATTAAAGTGCAGTTTCGCATCACCGAGCGCGAAGATCGCCGCGCCCTGATCGACGAGCTGAGCCGCGTCGGCCGCTGCGAGCTGGTACAGGTGATCGGCAAGATGGCCCTGCTCTACCGCAGGAATCCCAAGCCGAACAAGAACCTGTCCAACATCAGCCGCTTCAGCGCACTCTGAGCATGCGGTGCGCGCGCCTCAGGCGCTGCGCACCGACTCACCACCAGGCCCCGCCTGCAATACCAGCAAGAGGCCGCAAAAGGCCTGACCGAGAAAGCCCAGCAGTTGCCAGAACACTTCCGTCGGCCACCAGTGCCGAGCCAGGAAAAACAGCAGCGCCAAGCCCAACACCGCAAACAGCAGCTGACCGCGCAAATCCAGCACGGCACGGCGACCCTCTGCCAACTGCAACAGCAGTAGCTGCAAAAGTGCGCAGAAGGCAGCGAAGCCCACCAATGCAGGGCGCAGCTTGTCGGCCACACCCTCCACCAGCAAGCTGGCCATTCCCGCCTGCTCCAGCATGGGCAGCAGCACGAAGTGCAGCATCCACATGCCACCAACCCAAAAGGTCAGGGCCAGGCGCCAGGTAATGACACCAGCCCTGAGCGGCGCGGCGTCAGAGATGGCGGACTTCAACAATCTCGTACTCGATAATGCCGCTCGGCGTCTTCACCGTCACCACATCACCCTCTTCCTTGCCCACCAGAGCGCGGGCAATAGGCGAGCCAACGGAAATCTTGCCTGCCTTGATGTCAGCCTCATCCTCACCCACGATCTGGTAAGTCACGCTTTCATCCGTCTCGACATTGGCGATCTCCACGGTAGTGCCGAAGATGACCTTGCCGGTATGGGCAATGGTGGTGACGTCGATGACCACCGCATTCTGCAGGCGCCCCTCGATATCACGGATGCGCGCCTCAACCATGCCCTGCTGCTCGCGAGCGGCATGATATTCGGCGTTCTCCTTGAGATCGCCCAGTTCACGTGCCTCACCGATGTCCTGACTGAGTTTCGGACGCACGACCTTGGTCAGGTGAGCCAGCTCTTCTTCCAGGGCGCGAGCGCCCTGGACGGTCATCGGGTATTTATTCATGCCTTGATTCCTGCATGCAGATCCTGCAGCCGGCGCACGGCCTTTTCCGGGCCGAACTTGAGCGCTTCGCAGATCGCCTGACCAGCCGCGATGGTGGTGGTGCAGTAGATCTTGTGCTGCAGAGCGTTACGACGGATGGAGTAGGAGTCAGCAATCGACTGACGCCCCTCGGTAGTGTTGATGATCAGGGTGACTTCATCGTTCTTGATCATATCGACCACGTGCGGACGACCCTCGGTCACCTTGTTCACGCGACGTACGGGCAGTCCGGCAGCCTCAATCACGCGAGCAGTACCGGCGGTGGCGACCACCTCAAAACCGAGATTGACCAGATCACGAGCGACCTGCTCGACAAACGGCTTGTCGTCTTCGCGCACGCTGATGAAGGCCACGCCAGCGTTCGGCAGAATCTCGCTGGCACCCAGCTGAGCCTTGGAGAAGGCCTCGCCAAAAGTATCGCCAACACCCATGACTTCACCGGTGGACTTCATCTCTGGGCCGAGAATCGGGTCAACGCCCGGGAACTTGGCGAACGGGAATACCGCTTCCTTGACACTGAAGTACGGCGGAATGATTTCCTTGGTGTAGCCAGCATCGGCCAGCGACTTGCCAGCCATGACGCGCGCAGCCACCTTGGCCAGCGATACGCCGACGCACTTGGAGACGAACGGCACGGTACGCGAGGCGCGCGGATTCACTTCGATGACGAAGATATCCTCGCCCTGCACAGCCATCTGTACGTTCATCAGACCAACCACGCCGAGCTCCAGAGCCATTTTCTTGACCTGCTCGCGGATCTCGTCCTGGATGCGCATCGGCAGCGAGTACGGCGGCAGCGAGCACGCCGAGTCACCGGAGTGCACGCCGGCCTGTTCGATGTGCTGCATGATCGCGCCGATCACCACGCTCTCACCGTCGCACACCGCATCCACGTCCACCTCGATGGCGCAGTTGAGGAAGTGGTCGAGCAGCACCGGGCTGTCGTTGGAAACCTTCACCGCCTCGCGCATGTAACGCTTGAGTTCGTCTTCCTGATAGACGATCTCCATGGCACGGCCGCCCAGCACATAGGATGGGCGCACCACCAGCGGATAACCGATGGTTTTGGAGTGAGCCAGGGCTTCGTCTTCACTGCGTGCAGTGGCGTTGGCCGGCTGACGCAGACCCAGACGCTGGACCATCTGCTGGAAGCGTTCGCGGTCTTCGGCACGGTCGATGGCGTCAGGCGAGGTACCGATGATCGGCACACCGGCTTCTTCCAGGGCGCGGCAGATCTTCAGCGGAGTCTGGCCGCCATACTGCACGATCACACCTTTCGGCTGCTCGACGCGGACGATTTCCAGCACGTCTTCCAGCGTCAGCGGCTCGAAGTACAGGCGATCGGAGGTGTCGTAGTCGGTGGAGACGGTTTCCGGGTTGCAGTTGACCATGATGGTCTCGTAACCGTCTTCGCGCA
>CALMID010000323.1 GCA_937863915.1 uncultured Pseudomonas sp. | reverse complement strand
GAAGATGGTGGCCTGGTTGCGCACCATGATGGCTTCGTCTGCCATGGCCGGCACATAGGCGCCACCGGCGGTGCAGGAGCCCATCACCACGGCAATTTGCGGAATGCCCATCGCGCTCATGTTGGCCTGGTTGAAGAAGATGCGCCCGAAGTGCTCGCGGTCGGGGAAGACTTCATCCTGCCTTGGCAGGTTGGCACCGCCGGAGTCCACCAGATAGATACAGGGCAGGCGGTTCTGCTGGGCTATGGTCTGTGCACGCAGGTGCTTTTTCACCGTCAGCGGGTAGTAGCTGCCACCTTTCACCGTGGCATCGTTGGCCACGATCATGCATTCCACGCCGCTGACCCGACCGATACCCGCCACCACACCGGCAGCCGGCACGTCTTCGCCGTACACCTCATGAGCGGCAAGCGGGGCGACCTCCAGAAAGGGCGAACCCGGGTCGAGCAGGGCGTTGATACGCTCACGTGGCAGTAGTTTGCCACGCGAGGTATGCCGCTCCTGTGCCTTGGCGCCACCGCCCTGATGAATGTGATTGAGCAGCCGCTGCAGCTCATCGACCTGGCGCTGCATCGCAGCCTGGTTGGCGGCGTACTCCGGCGAGCGAGTATTGATCTGGGTGTTGAGGATGGCCAGCTGGCGCGCTCCGTCTCTCAGCGTTACGCCGGCCGGCGGCCGGCGACGGGTCACTTGGTTTCGTTGAACAGCTCGCGGCCGATCAGCATGCGGCGGATTTCGCTGGTGCCAGCGCCGATCTCGTAGAGTTTGGCGTCGCGCAGCAGGCGGCCGGCCGGGTACTCGTTGGTGTAGCCGTTGCCGCCGAGGATCTGGATAGTATCCAGCGCCATCTTGGTGGCCATCTCGGCGGTGTAGAGAATGACCGCCGCAGCATCCTTGCGCGACTCCTCGCCGCGGTCGCAGGCCTTGGCCACGTTATAAAGGTAGGACTTCGAAGCATTCATGCCGGCATACATGTCGGCCAGCTTGCCCTGGATCAGCTGGAACTCGCCGATCGACTGGCCAAACTGGCGACGTTCATGCACGTAGGGAACCACCACGTCCATGCAGGCCTGCATGATCCCGGTTGGTCCGCCGGAGAGCACGGTCCGCTCGTAGTCCAGGCCGCTCATCAGCACGGCGACGCCACGTCCCTCGGCACCGAGGATGTTTTCCGCCGGCACTTCGCAGTCCTCGAACACCAGCTCGCAGGTGTTGGAGCCGCGCATGCCCAGCTTGTCCAGCTTCTGGTGGCGGGAGAAACCCTTGAAGTCGCGCTCGACAATGAAGGCGGTCATGCCCTTGGAGCCGGCGTTGACGTCGGTCTTGGCATAGATCACGTAAGTGTTGGCATCCGGGCCGTTGGTGATCCACATCTTGTTGCCGTTGAGGATGTAGCGATCACCTTTCTTCTCGGCGCGCAGCTTCATCGACACCACATCGGAGCCGGCATTGGGCTCGCTCATGGCCAGGGCGCCGATGTGCTCGCCGGAGCACAGCTTGGGCAGGTACTTGGCCTTCTGCTCGTGGGTACCGTTCTTGCGGATCTGGTTGACGCACAGGTTGGAGTGCGCGCCATACGACAGCCCGACGGAGGCCGAGGCGCGGCTGATTTCTTCCATGGCAATCACATGGGCCAGGTAGCCCATGTTGGTGCCGCCATATTCCTCTTCCACAGTCATGCCCAGCAGGCCCATGTCGCCGAACTTACGCCACATATCCATGGGGAACTCGTTGTCACGGTCGATCTGCGCGGCGCGGGGCGCCAGTTCGGCCTGGGCGAACTGCTGGACGGAGTCGCGAAGCATGTCGATGGTCTCGCCGAGACCGAAGTTGAGGGACGGATAGCTCATGGTTCCACCTGTGTCTTGTCTTTATTAATGAAGAGGGGAGTTAGGCCTGTTGCGATTCGGTTGCCTCAAGCGCTGCCAGGCAGCGTTCTTCGGCAGTATCCAGTTCCAGCTGCATCTGCTGGATATCGAGTAGCTGCTGCTCCAGATGAGTGCGGCGTTCGGCAATCTTGTTCATGAAGGTTTCCAGCTGTTTGCGGTTCCCGCTCTCGGGGTCGTACAACTCGATCAGCTCTTTGCACTCGGCCAGGGAAAAGCCAATGCGCTTGCCGCGCAGGATCAGCTTGAGTGTCACCTTGTCCTTGGGTGAGTAAACCCGCTCCTGGCCGCGTCGTTCGGGGGCGAGCATGCCTTGCTCTTCATAAAAGCGGATGGCCCGGGTAGTGATGTCCAGCTCGCGGGCCAGATCGGAGATGCTGTAAGAACTGCTCATATAGGGATGGCTTTGATTTTGACCTTTACGTAAACGTAAGGCATGGTTTACGCATGCGTCAACCTGAAGAGGGTGATTTATGTCGCTTTGCTGGTGTAATCGTTCATTAGCGCGGCATTGCCGTAATATTTGTGAAATGTCTGTTGACGGCAGGATCTGCGGCCCTATAATGCGGCCCACTTTCAGCGCTTATGCAAAGAAAGCCTTCCAAAACAATAAGTTATGTTCTGGTTGGTGCTGAGAGTAGGGGCTTGGTTATACGGCTCCGCGCTTTTGAAGAAGGTTTTCAAAAGTGGCTGTGGAGGGTGTTGACAGCGATCGATG
>CALMID010000322.1 GCA_937863915.1 uncultured Pseudomonas sp. | reverse complement strand
AAGCGCAGGGCCGGATGAAGGGGTGTGTTTCTTTGCTTACTTTCTTTGCACAAGCAAAGAAAGTGAGTCGCCCAGGAAAGGCGAAACCGAGCCTTTCAGCCAACACAGAAAAAGGTCGCCCCCGCGCAACCATCAATCAATGACTACGCCCTCTTCAGCAAAGCGGCATCCCCAGCTGCAACAGCGGCAAACCGCCCATTCGCCAACCCCACCAGCCCAGCGCCAGAAACCCCAGCAGCACGACACCAACCAGCCAGACCAGCCAGGAAGAAACCCTCATGCCACCCGCGCCTGGCGCAGACGCGCCACCGGCTGTTCGCGCACCGGCCAGTTGAGCGCCGCCGCCATCAGGCCGAAGAGGATCGACAGCTGCCAGACCAGGTCATAGCTTCCGGTATGGTCGTACAGATAGCCGCCCAGCCAGCCACCGAGGAAAGAGCCGATCTGGTGGAACAGGAAAACAATGCCGCCGAGCATCGACAGGTTGCGCACGCCGAACAGGGTCGCCACGGTGCCGTTGGTCAGTGGCACTGTGGACAGCCACAACAGGCCCATGGCGATGCCGAAGGCATAGGCGCTCCAACTGCTCAGCGGCAGGCTGATGAACAGCACGATCACCACCGTGCGCGCCAGATAGAGCGCGGTCAGCAGACGCGGCTTGGACAAGCGCCCACCCAGCCAGCCGGCGGCGTAGGTGCCGAACACGTTGAATAGCCCCACCAGCGCCAGCACCGTGGTGCCCACGCCGGCCGGCAGGCCCTGATCGACCAAGTAGGACGGCAGGTGCACGCCGATGAACACCACCTGGAAGCCGCAGACGAAAAAGCCCAGCGCCAACAGCCAGAACCCCGAATGCCCGGCGGCCTCGCTCAGCGCCTCGCTCAGGCTCTGCTCACTGCCACTCGGCACCGGCTGCGGGCGGTCGCGTACCAGTAGCGCCAGTGGCGCGATCAGGGCCACCAGCAGACCCAGCGCCAGCAGGGCCGCCGACCAGCCCAGCAGGCTGATCAATCCCAGCGAGCCGGGCAGCATGATGAACTGGCCGAACGAGCCGGCAGCCGCGGCGATGCCCATGCCCAGGCTGCGCTGCTCGGGCGGCAGGGCACGCCCGACCACGCCGAGTAGCACCGAGAAGGAAGTACCGGACAGGCCGATGCCGATCAGCACCCCGGCGCTCAGTGACAGTGACCAGGGCGTGTCGCTCAGGGCCATCAGCGCCAGGCCGGCGGCATACAGCAGGCCGCCGAGCACAATCACCCGGCGCGCGCCGAAACGGTCGGCCACCGCTCCGGTGAAAGGCTGGGCCAGGCCCCAGATCAGGTTCTGCAGAGCAATGGCGAAGGCGAATACCTCGCGGCCCCAGCCGAAGTCGCTGCTCATCGGCGCCAGGAACAGGCCGAAGCCATGCCGGATCCCCAGCGACAGCGCGAGGATCAGCGATGCGCCCAGCAGAATCCAGCCGGCGGTTCGCCAGGCGGTGCCCATAGTGTTCTCTCCCCGTTTGGCGCTAAGTAGCCGCACTGTCCATTCAGGACGCTAGATATAACTCGGCCGCCGGCAACCCGGCAGAGACAGTTGCCAGGCAAGTCGGCACAACAGATCGCTACTCGAAACGGCTTGGTCCCTGCGCCCGTTGGCGGTAATGCGCGGCAATCGCAGGCGCATAGTCACGATAGCTCTCGGCCGTCAGATGATGCCGATAGAACTCAAGCAATGGCTGCTGCTCGGCAGCCAGCGCGCGCACGGCACCATCCAGCCTTTCGGCCATGGCTCGGCCCCAGGCGCTGCGTGGGCAATACAGACCGCTTTCGGCCATCTGATCGAACTCGGCCAATGGCAGGGTCGCCAGTGCTGTACCCAGTTGCGGGTGGCGCGCAATGGCCCGAACCGGCGCCATGAACTCGAAGCTGTAGTCGAAGCGGTCGTGGCTGAGCATCAGCAACAGCTGATCGGTCCACACGCCGATCGCCTGCAGCTGGCCGGCGCGATTAGCCTGTTCCAGCGTTGCCGCCAGAGGTTGTGGATAGATGCGCGTGGTGGAGAAGGCTCCCCTAAGCTGCGGGTCGGCGAACAGCTGCGGCAACAGGACCTTGCCATTGCGCAGGGGAAAGCGCTCCTGCTCGCCGGCGCGGACAATCAACTGCATCGGCGTGACCAGCAGGTAGGGCACGAAGTAGGCCAGTTGATCACGCTGTGCCGTGCGGATGCTGCCACTGGTGCACAGCGGCGCTCCCTCACTCAGCGCCCGGTCCAGGCGTGGCGCATTGACCAGCTGGTATTCCATCTCGATATCCGGCAGATGCCGGGCCAACAGCCACAACGACTCCAGCGCCGCGCCATCCTTGGGCTTGCCGTCAACCACATTGACATGCCCTGGCGTTGGCAGCAGCCCCCAAACCAGACGCTCCGCCGCCGGCAACGACGGGCACAACAGCAACAGACAGAGGGGCAGCAGTTTCAGCAAAAGAAGGGCTCCAGCGAGGACTGACTTAACTCTAGGCGACAATCACCCGGAGCGCGGCCGGCTAATCGAACTGCATCGGCTGCTGGGCGCGATGATGCAGAAAATGCTGAATCGAAGCCTGATAGGCCTGGTAGCTTTCTGCCGGCAACCAGTGCTGGTACAGCGGATCCAGCGACTGTGTCTGCAACAGCTCGCGCAGGCTGGCATCGATCTGCCTGGCCATCTGCTCGCCCCACGGACCGCGCGTGCAGTACGTGCCCACCACTTCCGGTTGCTCCATCTGCTGCAGCGGAAACAAGGTCAGCGGCTGCTTGAGCTGACCGGAACGCATGACCTGGCTGACCACCAGAGGAAATTCCAGGGTGAAATCGAAACGTCCATGACTGAGCATCAGCAGGTGCTTGTCGATATTGCCGGACAGCGTCACCGCTTGCAGGCGACCATCATTCAGGGCCTGCTGCATGCTCGCGCGGATGACCTGTGGATAGACCCGCTGGCTGTGCACCGCGCCATGCAGGCCACTGTCGAGCAGTGCCTGCCAGGCAACCTGGCCGTTATCCAGCGGCAGACGCGCGCGATCCTCCGCACGCACGACCAATTGCATCGGCGGCACCAGCAGCAAGGGGACGAACAATGCCAGGCGATCACGCTCGGCACTGCGCAGGTTCACCGCCGAACACAGCGGCCGGCCCTGCTCCAGGTTCTGCTGCATGCGCGGCACATTGCCCAGCTCGTAGCGTACCTGTACGCCACGGCTGTACAGCCCCGGCTCCAGCGCCCGCAGCAACTCCAGCGCCATACCGTCATCAGGGACACCCTGCTTGAGGTTGATGGCACCGGGTATCGGCAGCAGCAGCCAGGTCAATGACTCCGCAGCCCTGGCGCCACAGGCCAGACCGAAGAGCAGAAACAGCAGCAACAATCGTGGCATCCGGGGTTCTCCATAACACCCATTAACCCTAGGCCAGAATCGGCGCTACCGCCCTGTTTCAGCCGGCGAGGTGCAGGGCCAAGGTCAGGAGAACCGCCACCTCGATCAGCTCGACCAGTGCTCCGGCGGTATCACCGGTGGTGCCTTGCAGGCGTGCCAGCAAAGCCCGCCGCCAGAAGACAAACACCAGCGAGGCCGCCAGCAACGCCCAGAGCCCACTCAGCCCGGCCAGGGCCAGCAGGGCCAGGTGCAGGCCGAGCACCCAGGGCAGTTCGCGCCGCGGCAGGTGCTCGGCCAGCTGTGCACCGAGGCCACCCGGCCGCACATAGGCGGTGCTGCGCAGCAGCAGCGGCAGCGCACTGCGTCCCAGCCACGGAGCCAGCAGCAGGGCCAGAGTCTGCCCGGCCTGCAGCAACACCAGCAGCGCAGCGAACTTGAGCAGCAACAGCAGCACCAGCACCACCACGGCAATGGGCCCGCTGCGCGGGTCCTTCATGATCGCCAGGGTACGCTCGCGGTCGCCGTAGCCGCCCACCCAGGCATCGGCGGTATCGGCCAGACCGTCCAGATGCAGCCCGCCACTCAACCCCACCCACAGGGTCAGCAGCAGGGCCGCCTGCAGCACCGCCGGCTGCTGGCTCAGCAGCGCCTGCGCCACCAGCAGCAGCCCACCCAGCAGCAACCCCACCAGCGGATACCAGAGCAGCGAGCGGCCGACCTGCTCGGGCGCCGGCATACACAGCAGGCGAACCGGCAGGCGGGTGAGAAACTGCAGGGCGATCAGCAGCGGCGTGGGCAGCATGTCAGGCTTCGGTCAGACCCAGGCCGGCCTCGACCTGCAGGCGATGCAGGGCGCCGAAACCGACCTCCACCTGCAGCAGCTGGCTTTCCGGCAGGCCACGGGCGCGGGCCAGCAGCAGGCGCATGACGCCACCGTGGGTGATCAGCAGCACGCGCTGGCCATCCAGTTCGCTCTGCAGGCGCTCGACCGCGGCCAGCACGCGGTCGGCGAAATCGCGCACCGGTTCGGCATTCGGCGGGGTGAAGCGGTACGGATCGTTCCAGAACTGGCCGAGGGCCTCGCTGTCTTCCAGCAGGATTTCCGCCGAATTGCGCCCTTCCCAGTCGCCGAAATGCAGTTCGCGCAGGTCCGCCTCGATGCGCAGCGGCACGCCCGTCTGCTCGGCCAGCTCACGGGCAAAGGCCTCACAGCGGGTCAGCGGCGAACTGATGATCAGGTCCCACGCGGGTTGAGCGGCCACGGCGGCACGCATCTGCTGCCAGCCACGCTCGGCCAGCGGTGCATCGGTGCTGCCATGGAAGCCGCCACCGGCAGTGGTTTCACCGTGGCGCAGGAGTTCGAGTTGCAGAGTCATGGGGTACGGTCCTCAACGGAAGCTTCGGAAAAAGTCGCCATCTGCCCGTGCAGGGCACAGGCCAGGCGCAACAGGGGAAGTGCCAGCGCCGCCCCGCTGCCCTCGCCCAGGCGCAGGCCCAGGTGCAGCAGCGGCTGGCCATCCAGGGCCTGCAGCACGTGACGGTGTCCGGGTTCGGCGCCGCAGTGGCTGAACAGCAGCCAGTCGGCCACGCCGGGATTCAGGCGCACGGCCAGCAGGGCCGCCACGCTGCAGATAAAACCATCGACCAGCACGCTGATGCCGGCCTGCGCGCAGGCGATATAGGCGCCGCTGAGCGCGGCAATTTCCAGGCCGCCGAGGCGCTGCAACCAGTCCAGCGGCGTGCGCTCCCCGGCATGCAGGCTCAGGGCCTGCTCGATGACCCGGGTCTTGCGCGCCAGGCCCTGGCTGTCCAGGCCGGTGCCACGGCCGATCAGCTCGTCCAGTGGATCGTCCAGCAAGGCACAGGCCAGGGCACTGGCAGCCGTGGTGTTGCCGATGCCCATCTCGCCGCCGATCAGCAGTTGGCAGCCTTCGGCGGCGGCCCGCTCGGCAACCTCGCGACCGATGGCCAGCGCGGCCAGGCACTGCTCCGCCGTCATGGCCGGCTGCACGACGAAATTGCGCGTGCCGGGCGCCAACTGGTGCTGGCTGACCCCGGCCATGGCCGGTTGCGGCTCGACAGTGCCGAGGTTGTGCACTTCCAGATGGGCACCCAGCTCGCGCGCCAGCACGCTGATCGCGGCACCACCGGCCACGAAGTTGCCAAGCATCTGCGCGGTCACCGCCTGGGGATAGGCCGACACGCCCTCGGCGACCACGCCATGGTCACCGGCAAAGATGGCAATCCAGATATGTTCCAGGCTAGGGCGCTCACGCCCCTGCTGGGCCGCCAGGCGCAGGCTGAGGCCTTCCAGCTGGCCCAGCGAGCCGCTCGGTTTGGTCAGCTGGGCCTGACGCCGCGCGGCCGCTGCCGCGGCATGGGCATCGAGGGCACGACAGGGTTGTTGCCACCAGGGGCTGCTCACAGCGCCTCTCCTTTGAGAATCATCGGCAAACCGGCCACGGTAAAAATCACCCGATCGCAGGCGGCGGCCACGGCCTGATGCAACCAGCCGGCTGCATCGACATAGCGTCGGGTCAGCTCGCCCAGCGGCACCACGCCAAGACCGGTTTCATTGCTGACCAGAATGATCCGCCCGGGCAACTCCCCCAACGCCTGCAGCAATGCCTCGCGTTCGTGCTGCAGGCGCTGTGGGTCATCCAGCATCAGCAGATTGGTCAGCCACAGGGTCAGGCAGTCCACCAGCAGGCAGCGATCGGGGGCGGCATTGTCGCGCAGCACCCGCGCCAGTTCGAGCGGTTCTTCACACAGTGCCCACTCCACTGGCCGCCTCGCCTGGTGATGGGCAATGCGCGCCGTCATCTCACCATCCAGCGCCTGGCTGGTGGCGATATAGGTCACCGCCAGACCACTGGCCAGGGCCAGTTGTTCGGCCAGACGGCTCTTGCCGGAGCGGGCGCCGCCGAGAATCAGTTCGCGCATGGACTACTCCTCGCTCACCGCGCCCCAGCGATCGCTGTAGAGCAGCTCAGAAAGTGGTCGAACCTTGGCCCAGCCCTCCAGTTCGAGCATCGGCGCGGGGTAGAACTCCGCCACCGGTCCCAGGCACAGAATCGCCACCGCCTTGGCCCCGACGGGCAGGCCCAGCAGCTCACCGAGCGCCTGCGGGTCAAACAGCGACACCCAGCCCATGCCGAGATTTTCCGCCCGCGCCGCCAGCCAGAGATTCTGGATGGCGCAGGACAGCGAGGCCAGATCCATTTCCGGCAGGGTGCGGCGCCCGAATACATGAGCCTCACGTCCATCCATGAGGGCCGCCACGAGCAACTCGGCACAGTCACGGATGCCTTCGACCTTGAGCCGCATGAATTCGCCGGAACGCTCGCCCAGCGCCTCGGCCGTGAGCAAGCGCTCGGCCTCGACCTGTTCGGCGATGGCCGCGCGCAACTCAGGCCGGGTGATGCGTATAAAGCGCCAGGGCTGCATCAGCCCGACGCTGGGCGCCTGGTGCGCCGCGTGCAACAGACGCTGCAACAGCTCGGCAGGAATCTCGCCAGGGCTGAAATGACGCATGTCCCGGCGCTCGGCAATGGCGCGATAGACCGCAGCACGCTCGCTGCTGGAAAAAGGTTCGGCACTCATGGTGCAAAAGGTCCGTGCATCGGGGCGGTTCCGCCAGAGGGGCGCAATTATGCCTTGGCGCGCCACATCACGCAGCGGATGACTGATGGGTCGCCCACGGACAAGATGTCAGTGGTAGCCGGCCACCAGTACGCGACGGGCATCGAGGTAGGTCTGCTGCCAATAGCGACTGGACAGGCTGTCCAGTCTGACCGTGCCGCCGGAACTGGGCGCATGCACGAAGCGACCTTCGCCGACATAGATACCGGCATGACTGACCTGGCTGCCACCACTGGTAGCGAAGAACACCAGGTCGCCTGCCGACAGATCCTGGCGCGGCACCGGCGGCACCGGCAGACGAATCAGCTCACGGGTCGAGCGCGGCAGCTGCAGGCCAGCCGCATCGCGGTAGACGTAACCGATCAGTCCGCTGCAATCGAAACCACTCTGTGGGTTGTTGCCGCCATAACGATAGGGCGTACCAACCAGACCCAGGGCACGAAACAGCACATCCTCGGCAGCGCCCGACTGGATCGGCGGCGGCAAGGGCTGAGGGTCGGGGGAGCGGCCGGCGCAGGCGGCCAGCAGGAGAATCGAAGCGAGGAGCGTGAAGCGGGCCGTCAGGCGCATGGCGGGCAGTCCGTTGAAGCGACCGCCCTACTCTGCCCGCGCCGCCAGGGCGGCGCAAGCCTGAGCAGGCAATCAGCGGTGCTGCGGACCGGCACTGGTGGCCGGCAGATGATTTTCGTCGAGCACACGCTTGGCCAGCATGTAGCTGGAGTTCCAGTAACGGTCGGCCAGGCTGTCGACACGCACGCCGCCGCTGCGGCTGCTGGAGGAATGAATGAACTGATTGTCGCCCAGGTAGATCCCGGCATGACTGACGCGGCCACGACCACGGTTGTTGAAGAAGATGATGTCGCCCGGTTCCAGCTCGCTGCGCGCCACCTTCGGCGCATCCAGGGTGATCATTTCGCGGGTCGAACGCGGCAGCTGGATGCCCAGTTCCTGCTTGTAGAGGAAGCCGACAAAGCCGCTGCAGTCAAAACCGCTCTGCACCGAGGTGCCGCCCGGACGGTAGCGGGTGCCCACCAGGGACAGGCCGTGGGCCAGCATGCTGTCAGCCAGCGATGGCAGCTCATAGGACTCATCGTCCGTCAGCTCGGCCATCTGCTCGGTGCTCGGCTCGTCGACCGAAGTCTGAACAACCGGCGGTTGAGTCTGGGTCAGCGACTGCTGCGGGGCGTAGCCGGCGCAGGCGGTCAGTAGCAATGTCAGTGCGAGAGGCACGATGGGTGCGAAGCGAATATGCATGGGCACAACCGTGTCGAATTCTTATAAAGGACGCGACTATGCCGGCTATCAAATCGATTTGCAAATTTAATCAGACAAACTGTGACTCAGTAGTTCCGGCAGAACGTCTCCGGCGCCGCAACGCAAACTGAGGTCAACCGAGGCGGTCAGTTCGGTGGCCTGCGGGTTGATTTCCACCGTGAAACCGCCGTTCTGGCGCGTGCTCAGCAGGGGTTCGCGGATATACGGGAAGCTGGCCGTGGTACCGATGGCCATGACCAGATCGAAGCCCTCGCGCAGCTCGTGGTAGAGCCTGTCGATGGCCTGCTCCGGAAGCATTTCGCCGAACAGCACCACAGGCGGCCGCAGGATGCCGGCGCAGCGCGCACAGCGGGGAGGCAGCGGCCGCTGTAGATATTCCGCCAGTTCGGCACTCTCCTGACCGCAGGACTGGCAGTACAGCGGCGCCAGCTGGCCGTGGATTTCAATCAGGCGCTCAGGCGGGCTGCCCGCGGCCAAATGGTAGCCATCGATATTCTGCGTCAGCAGCCAGCAACCGGGCTTGCGCCACTGCAACTCGGCCAGCGCCCGATCCCCGGCATTGGGCGCCGCGCCCAGACAGGCACGCCCCAGTTCGGCCAGGTACTT
>CALMID010000321.1 GCA_937863915.1 uncultured Pseudomonas sp. | reverse complement strand
CCTGCACGGTGCGCGCGCGGTCGGCGGCGGAGATGCCGGTGGTCACGCCCTCGGCGGCCTCGATGGAGACGGTGAACTTGGTGCCGAAGCCGGAACCGTTGCGCGGCGCCATCAGTGGCAGCTTGAGCAGCTCGCAGCGCTCGCGGCTCATCGGCATGCAGATCAGGCCACGGGCAAAACGGGCCATGAAATTGATGTGCTCGGCGGTGACGCATTCGGAAGCGATGATGATGTCGCCTTCGTTCTCGCGGTCCTCGTCATCCATGAGGATGACCATCTTGCCGGCGCGGATGTCTTCGATCAGTTCTTCAGCGGTATTCAGAGCCATGGGGCCAGTCCTTACTTATTTGAGGTAGCCGTGTTCGGCCAGAAAGCTTTCGCTGATGCCGGAAGCGGCCGGTTCGGCGGCCTTGTCGCCGAGCAGCAGGCGCTCCAGATAGCGCGCCAGCAGATCGACTTCGAGGTTGACCTGCCGTCCGGGCCGGTAGTCGGCCATGATGGTTTCGACCAGGGTGTGCGGCACGATGGTCAGCTCGAACTCAGCGCCATTGACGGCGTTTACCGTCAGGCTGGTGCCATCGACGGTGATCGAGCCCTTGAGGGCGATGTACTTGGCCAGCTCACGCGGGGCGCGCACGGTGAACTGAATGGCGCGGGCGTTATCTTCGCGCTTGAGAATCTCGCCGACGCCGTCTACATGGCCGCTGACCAGATGGCCGCCCAGGCGGCTGCTCGGCGTCAGGGCCTTTTCCAGGTTGACCTTGCTGCCGGTCTTGAGGTCGATAAAGGCGGTGCGCGCCAGGGTTTCGCGGCTGACGTCGGCCCAGAAGCCGTCGCCGGGCAACTCCACGGCAGTCAGGCACACGCCGTTAACGGCAATGCTGTCGCCCAGTTTGACGTCCGCCAGATCCAGCTTGCCGGTTTCCACATAGACACGCACATCGCCGCCCTTGGGGCTCAGCGCGCGGATGGTGCCAATGGCTTCGATAATGCCGGTGAACACGGTTGAAACTCCTGTTTTGAGAAAAACAGGGCACAAGAATCGAAAGGGATGGACCGGACACACGCCAAGTGCGTCCGTCACGCAATCCCGCTCTCTCTTTATCCGGACTATGACCGTCGGCCCCGGAATCACACCGGGTCTGCTGACCTCCGTCGGCCGGTAAGCCGTGGGAGCGCTCGCGGGCTAGCAGCCTTGCGCTGCATTACCGCCGGTGGGGAATTGCACCCCGCCCTGAGAACGTTATGGCCACTCGCGTGGCTGCGGCAGTTTTACCACAGATTGCCGCGCCACGGGAGCGCACTAGGTGCTGGCGACAGGCACGGCGGTAATCCGCCAGTCATCACCCACGGCGCGCATATCGGTGATTTTCAGCTGCGGCGCCTCGGCCATCTTCGCCAGCGGCCAGTCCAGCAGCGGGCGGGCAGAGGAGCCGAGGAACTTGGCGGCGACGAACAGCTGGTACTCGTCGACCAGCCCGGCGCGGGCAAAGGCGCCGGCCAGTTTCGGTCCGGCCTCGACCAGCACCTCATTGGCGCCGCGCCCGGCCAGTTCCTGCAGCAGCTTGCGCAGATCGACATGGCCATGGGCGTGGGGAATGGCCAGCAATTCATGGCCTTCATCCTGGTAGCGCTGCCGCGCCGAGGCCACCGCACAGGTCGCTACCAGGGTCTTGCCAGCCTGAAAGAACGGCGCATCAAGCGGCACACGCAGACGCCCGTCGATCAGCACGCGCAGCGGCGGACGGTCGATGGCAAGCGCCGTCAGCTCGGCGTTCAGGCCCAGTTCCTCGGCGCGTACCGTCAGCCGCGCCTGATCGGCCAGCACCGTATCGGCACCACTGATGACCACGCTGGCCTGGGCGCGCAGGCGCTGCACCGCCGCACGCGCAGCAGGCCCGGTGATCCACTGACTCTCGCCACTGGCCATGGCCGTGCGCCCGTCCAGGCTCATCGCCAGCTTGACCCGGACAAACGGCAGGCCATGGACCATGCGCTTGATGAAACCGACATTCAGCGCCCGCGCCTCGCTTTCCAGCACGCCACAGGCCACCTCGATGCCGGCCTCGGCCAACCGTGCCAAGCCCTGCCCGGCCACCTGCGGATTGGGGTCCTGCATGGCCGCCACCACCCGCGCCACGCCGGCCTCGACCAGCGCATTGGCGCAGGGTGGGGTGCGGCCGAAATGGCTGCACGGTTCCAGCGTCACATAGGCGGTAGCACCATGCGCGCGGCTGCCGGCGGCACGCAAAGCATGCACTTCGGCATGGGGCTCGCCGGCCTTGGCGTGCCAGCCCTCGCCGACGATCTGGCCATCACGGACGATCACGCAACCGACGCGCGGATTGGGATGGGTGGAATACAGGCCCTTGCGCGCCAGCTCCAGCGCCCGCGCCATATACGCCTGATCGGACAGCGGCACTCAGTCGTGCTCCCGCGACAGGCGCTCGATCTCTTCGCGGAACTCGTTGAGATCCTGAAAGCGGCGGTACACCGAGGCAAAGCGGATATAGGCCACTTCATCGAGCTTGGAAAGCTCAGTCATCACCAGCTCGCCGAGCACCCGCGACTTCACCTCGCGCTCGCCGGTGGCGCGCAGTTTGTGCTTGATATGGGCAATGGCCTCTTCCAGACGCTCGACACTGACCGGGCGCTTCTCCAGCGCCCGCTGCATGCCGGCGCGCAGCTTTTCCTCGTCGAACGGCTGACGACTGCCATCGGACTTGATCAGGCGCGGCATCACCAGTTCGGCGGTCTCGAAGGTCGTGAAGCGTTCCTCGCAGGCCAGGCACTCGCGCCGGCGGCGCACCTGCTCGCCCTCGGCGACCAGACGGGAATCGATGACCTTGGTATCGTGGGCACCGCAGAACGGACAATGCATGGCGGCAACTGGCAGTGGCAAATGAAGCGGCCATGGTAGCCGATCCCACTCTCAAGACAAGCCAGCCACTTTGCGGTATACAGGCGCCCGTCGAACTTCACCGGGAGCCTGCCCATGCCCCTGCACCGCCTTGCGCTGCCGTTACCTGCCCTGCTGTTGCCCCTTGCCCTGCTGCTGGCCGCCTGCAGCAGCCAGCCGGAAAAGAGCCAGCCGGCGCCGGCCAAGCCCAAACGCCCAAGCGCCGAGCAGGCCATTGCCGCGCCGCTGCCGGGCCATCTGCGCCAGCTCAGCGGCAGTCTGCTGGGCATTCCCGCCGACGCCGAAGCCGAGATCGCCCTGCTGCAGGTCGACGCCAAAGGCCGTCCGTTGAAGAGTTATGCCAGCCAGCGCCTGCTGAGCCAGGGCGGCGCCCTGCCCTTTGCGCTGAGTTTTGATCCGCAGAGCCTGCCGGGTGACGGCCGTTTTGAACTGCGCGCCCGGGTCAGCCAGTCCGGCCGGCTGATCCTGCGTCTGCCACCACAAGCCCTGAATCCGACCCAGAGCCGTAACTTCGGACCGCTGCAGCTGGTGCGTGCGCCATGAGCGCCCCGCTCAGCCTGCTGCAACCGCTGCAGCAATTACTCGGCGATGCCCAGCTCAGCATCGAAACCCTGCCCGGCACCGACCTCAGGCTGTGGCTGATCGATGCGCTGAACATGGGCCGAGCCTTCAATGCCGAGGAAACCCGACGCATCCTCGAAGAGCCGCCCTACTGGTGCTTCTGCTGGGCCAGCGGCCTGGCCC
>CALMID010000320.1 GCA_937863915.1 uncultured Pseudomonas sp. | reverse complement strand
CAGGTCCTAGCGGTGGCAACACCGTGGAAGTTCGAGTCTTCTCCTGGGCACCACTTATTTAAGAAGTCGAGTCACTGACTTGATTTTGCTGTAACGGTTGGCGCAGTACCGCCTGGCTTGCTAGGTAAACCGCGTAAGTCGATGAGTGATCATCGCAATGTGCCCAGGTGGCGGAATTGGTAGACGCACTAGGTTCAGGTCCTAGCGGTGGCAACACCGTGGAAGTTCGAGTCTTCTCCTGGGCACCACTCTTCAAGAAAAAACCGAGCCTCTGGCTCGGTTTTTTCGTTTCAGGCCTTGAACTGGCCTAGGCTGCTGCGCAACTGTTCAGCCAACTCTTCCAGCACCCGACCGCTAGCCGCCATCTCGCCGACCACGTCGGCGACCCGCTGCGCCTCGCCATGAATGATCTCGACCCGACCGCGCACGGCATCCACTCCTTCCGCCTGATGCCGCGCCGCCAGCGATGCCGAATCGATCGCCCCATGCACATCATTCACCGAATGCTGGATCGACTGCTGCAGGCCTGCGCTCTGCTGCAGGGCCAACTGCCCTTCCCGCGCCTGCTGCGCCGCCTGGGATACCGCAGCAACCGCCTCTCCCGCGCCCTGCTGCAGTGCGTTGATATGACTCTGAATATCCCCGGTCGACTGCTGAGTCTTGCTCGCCAGCGCCCGCACCTCATCGGCCACCACGGCAAAACCGCGACCACTCTCGCCCGCCCGCGCCGCCTCGATAGCCGCATTCAGCGCCAGCAGATTGGTCTGCTCGGCAATGCCATGAATCACACTTAGCACCACTTCGATCTGCTGACTCTGCTGAGCCAGACGTTCGATCACCGCGGCGCCATTTTCCACCCGCAGCACCAGACCCTCGATCAGACCATTGACCCGAACAGCGATCGCCGCATTCTCTTCGGCCGCCTGACGAATAGCTGCCACGCGCTGCAACGCATCCTGCATGGCCAGGCTTTCCGCCTGTGCATCGCTGCTCATCTGCGCCAGCGCCTGCAGACTGCCAGCCACCTCGTCGCACTGCCGTGCCGTCGCAGCCTCCGCAGCCGCACTGCGGCGCCCAAGCCCGGCAATCTCGGTATCGGTGCGCTGAGCCACCTGACTGGCCTCACGCATGATCGGCTGCAGGCGGGCAACGAAGCCATTGACCACGCCGGCCATCTCTCCCAGCTCGTCGCTGCTGCGCATCTCGACCCACCGCGTCAGATCCCCCTCACCAGCAGCCAGCTCGCCGAGCGCACCGATCAGCAGACGCAGACGATTGACCACTCGCCAACCGAGAATGGCCGCGAGCACCAGCAACACCAGCACGGCCACAATCACCAGACCGCCACTGACCTGCCAGAGCAGACGCTGCGCCGCCGACTCAACCAACTGCCGGCTGCTGCCGGCCATACCCAGCGCCGCCTCATGGGCAACCTTGAGACGCGCCGAGAGAATCGCACTACTGTCCTTGGCGGCACCGCTCAAGCCATCCTCAACCAGCTGGCCGCTGCTCTCGATCAGGCCGGTAAAACGACGATCCAGCGCTGAGAGCGTATCGTCCACCTGAGCCGTGGAGACACCGAGCAGTACCTTGCCGATCACACTGCCCATGGGACTGATCTGCGCTTCCGTGACATACACATAGGGATCCTGCGCCGCAGCGTTCAACACCTTGACCAGGGCACCCTTGCCTTCACCCTTTTCCAGCAATTGCTGCACGCGTGAATCCTGACGATTGAGATGGCGCGTCAGGCGCTGCCCCTGAGCATCGAAATACACCACGAACAGCACGTTGCCATTGCGCTGCGCCATGCGCGCCAGCTCGGTCAGCGCCGGCACGTCGTTATCCCAGATGGCTTTCGGCGCCACGGAGGCGAGCAACTGTGCCATGTCATCGGCGGACTGCTTGAGGCTGCGCTCCAACTCGACACGCAGCTCCTGCTGCTCCTCCTCCAGGCGCGCCGTCAGGCCGGTGGTCAAACGATCACGGGTGCTGGCCGCCATGCCGTCAAGGCTTTTGCGCACCTCCGCCGTAGCCGACTCCAGTCCGCCCGCCACGCGCTGGGTATCTGCCGCCAGGCCGGCGGCCAGTTCATCCACCAGACCACTGACAGTCGAGCGCGTCAGCATCAGCACCACCAGCACCTGAATCACGAAAGCCACGCCGAGAGCAATGAAGGCCGGACGCAACAGTCGACTTCGCAGCAACGCAAGAATGGCGGACACGACAAACCTCCCAGCGGCACCGATTGCGCCTTAGAAAGTTATAGCCCAGCCTGCTTGCACCGTGACAGCGCGTACAGAAATGCAAAAGGGCCGCAATGGCGGCCCTTTTGCTTACCCCTGACAGAATCAGGCGTAGGGATGACGCAGCACGATGGTCTCGTTGCGGTCCGGACCGGTGGAGATGATATCGATCGGCGCACCGACCAACTCTTCCACGCGCTTGATGTAGGCACGAGCATTGGCCGGAAGCTCTTCCAGGCTCTGGGCACCCAGGGTCGACTCGCTCCAGCCCGGCATTTCCTCGTACACAGGCTGCAAACCGATGTAGCTGTCGGCATCGGTCGGCGCATCAATCACCTGACCATTCTGGTCACGATAGCCAACACAGATGCAGATGGTTTCCAGACCATCGAGCACATCCAGCTTGGTCAGACACAGACCGGAAATGCTGTTGATCTCGATGGCGCGACGCAGGATTACGGCATCGAACCAGCCACAACGACGGGCACGCCCGGTAGTGGAGCCGAACTCATGACCACGCTTGGCCAGGTAGGCGCCAACATCATCGAACAGCTCGGTGGGGAACGGACCGGAGCCGACACGCGTGGTGTAGGCCTTGGTGATGCCCAGGATGTAGTCCAGATACAGCGGACCGAAACCGGAACCCGTGGCCGTACCGCCAGCCGTGGTGTTGGAGCTGGTCACGTAGGGGTAGGTGCCGTGGTCAATGTCCAGCAGCGAACCCTGGGCACCTTCGAACATGATGTAGGCATCCTGCTTGCGCAGATCATGCAGACGCGCCGCCACGTCGATCACCATCGGGCGCAGGATTTCCGCGTACTCCAGAGCCTCATCGAGGGTCTTCTGGAAGTCGACGGCCGGCTCCTTGAAATAGTGCTGCAAGACGAAGTTGTGGTAATCCAGCACCTCGCCCAGCTTGGCGGCAAAACGTTCGCGATGGAACAGGTCACCGATGCGCAGGCCACGACGCGCCACCTTGTCTTCATAGGCCGGGCCGATACCACGGCCGGTGGTGCCGATCTTGGCATCGCCACGCGCCTTTTCGCGCGCCTGATCGAGGGCGACGTGATACGGCAGAATCAGGGTACAGGCAGGACTGATGCGCAGGCGCTCACGCACCGGCACACCCTTTTCTTCCAGCTTGGTGATTTCACGCAGCAGCGCGTCCGGCGCCACGACCACACCGTTGCCGATCAGGCACTCGACGTTTTCACGCAGGATGCCCGAAGGAATCAGGTGCAGAACGGTCTTCTCACCATCGATGACCAGCGTGTGGCCCGCGTTGTGCCCACCCTGATAGCGGACGACTGCTGCGGCCTGGTCGGTCAGCAGGTCAACGATCTTGCCTTTGCCCTCATCACCCCACTGGGTGCCCAGGACGACGACATTCTTACCCATAAACGTATCCTCTTCGGAAAAGCCTGCGCCGGCCGCAGCCAGCAAAATCTCATCAGGACGCCAGCGGCGTCACCTGCCAAATACCGTTCTGCCACTGCAGCTGGCGATCACAACCCGCCTCACGCGCTGCCGCCGCATCCTGCCCAGGCAAAGCCTGAACCACCCGTACGCCATCACGACGCAGGCGCTGAACAGCCTGCCAGAGGTACAGGTCATGGTGATCGGGCGCCCAGACGGCGGGCTCGGCTGCCGGCGGCGTCATGTTGCCCAAGGTCACCAGCGTCTTCAGATCCGTGGAAAAACCGGTTGCCGGACGCGCCCGACCAAAATCGGCACCGATATCATCGTAGCGGCCACCCTGGGCAATTGCCTGGCCCATGCCTGGCACGAAGGCGGCAAAGACCACACCAGTGTGATAGTGGTAACCGCGCAATTCGCCAAGGTCGAAATACAGCGGCAGTTCCGGATAGCGCAGCTCCAGCTCGTCGGCGATCGCCAGCAGCTCGTCCAGGGCGCGATGCACCTCGCTTGGAGCCTCGACCAGGCAGGCCTGCGCCAGATCCAGCACCTCGCGACCGCCACACAGATCAACCAGCGAGCGCAGCATATTGGCCAGCGGACCATCAATACTGGCCGTGAGCGCATCGACTTCATCGACTGCCTTGCGCTGCAGGGCGTCGAACAGACCCTGCTCGGCATCGCCACTCAGGCCGGCGGCTTGCGCCAGGCCGCGATAGATACCGACATGACCCAGATCCATGTGCACATCGGCGACTCCGCTCAGCTCCAGGGTATCGAGCATCAGACTGATGACCTCGACATCGCTGGCCGGGCTGGCATCGCCATACAGTTCGGCACCGACCTGGATGGGGCTGCGCGAAGTCGACAACGCACGCGGCTTCGCATGCAGCACGCTACCGGCGTAGCACAGACGGCTCGGCCCCTCGCGACGCAGGCTGTGGGCATCGAGACGCGCCACCTGCGGGGTGATGTCGGCTCGTAGCCCCATCAGTCGCCCGCTGAACGGATCGGTGACCTTGAAGGTACGCAGATCCAAGTCCTGCCCGGCACCGGACAGCAGCGACTCCAGAAATTCGATGTGCGGGGTGATTACCAGCTCATAGCCCCAGCGCTGGAACAGATCCAGCACCTGACGGCGGGCTGCTTCGATGCATGCCGCTTCCGGCGGCAGAACTTCCTCGATGCCATCTGGCAGTAGCCAGCGGTCTACCGTTGCCATTTCCCCATTCCCCTCTTGCCCAGGCGGCAGGTCTTCAGTGCAGCAGATACAGAAGACCGGTTCCCAGCAGCATGCTGGCCAGCCCGATAAGCCGCAGCCGAGGTTCACTCAGCCGGGCCAGACTCATGATTGCGCTGCGCCATTGCTGCGGGCAAAGAAAGGGCAGGATGCCTTCCAGCACCAGCACGAGACAAAGCGCGATACCCAGTTGCTGCCACATGATTCCCGCAGACGCAAAAAAGCCGGGATTTTCCCGGCTGGCTTATGGTACCACAAATTACCCGCAGACTACCCCGGCAGCGCGTTTGCTCTGCCGGGGTTCTGCGTTTAAGGCTTGGACTTTTCCAGATAACGGAAGAAGTCATTGCCCGGATCCAGCACCAGCACGTCGCTCTTGCTGGAGAAGCTCTCGCGGTAGGCCTTGAGGCTGCGGTAGAAGCTGTAGAACTCGGCATCCTGACCAAAAGCCTTGGCGTAGATGGACGCGGCTTTGGCATCGCCATCACCCCGCACCTCTTCCGCCTGACGATAAGCCTCCGCCAGGATCACGCGCTTCTGGCGGTCGGCATCGGCACGCACGCCTTCAGCCTGCTCACGCCCCTTGGCACGGTGCTCACGAGCCTCTCGCTCACGCTCCGAGCGCATGCG